>NZ_JBHSBY010000136.1:0-69851 GCF_042650905.1 Pedobacter jamesrossensis
ATAAATATATGAAAATCAACACTTTAAACCAAAAAATAACATAAAAAAATATAAAAAATTTAAGCAAAATAAAAGGGCTGATCATTTTATTTATGATACAGCCCCGTTTAAAGAATCTTTTGTTTTTATTAATTAGCAGACGCTGTCCAGGTATTATTATCAGGATTAGAATCTGGTAATACTTTATTCGGATCTAAAGTTACAGAAACCACTTCATCAGTTGTTGGGTAGCTTACTGTCCAAGTCGAATTTTTCATCCAAACATCAACAGGTATTTTTATCATATCAGTTTTGCCACTTTTGGTTTTAACCTGAAGAATAATTGGCATGGGCATTTTTTCTAGATTAACCACTGTAATGTTGTATCCTGTTAATTTATCATCTTTTTTAACGGCCGCGACACTTGCAATTCCTTGATCCATTTTCCAGTTATTTAAGAACCAGCTTCTCCAAAACCAAGCTAAATCTTCTCCCGCACCATTTTCCATCGAACGGAAAAAATCGAATGGTGTTGGGTGTTTAAATGCCCAGTTTTTAATGTATTGACGAAAAGCATAATCAAATCTGTCTTCTCCTAAAATCTGGTCTCTTAAAATATTTAAGCCCCATCCCGGCTTGCTGTATAAGTTAATGCCAATATTACGCTCTTGCATACCATCTGGCATTAACATGATGTTATCTAAAGCCAAATTCCCAATCGCTCCTTTACCAACACGATTCATATCTGTTACTCGTGGTTTATATTCTCCATTATTGAAATTTTGGGCAGAAATACCATTAATAAAGGTATTAAAACCTTCATCCATCCAACCGTATTTACGCTCGTTAGAACCAACAATCATTGGAAACCATGAATGACCAAATTCATGATCGATTACACCCCATGCAGCACCTTTTTTTGCTTTCCATCCACAGAAAACAATACCAGGATACTCCATACCACCAATATTGGTAGCCACATTAACAGCCATTGGATAAGGATATTCGAACCATTTTGTAGAGTAGTGTTCTATGCTCGATTTAACATACTCAACACCACGACCATATCCATCTGCACCATTGCTTTCAATTGGTTGAGCGGAAACAGCTAAACCTTTTCTTCCGCTTGGGAAGTTTATTCTTGCTGCATCTAAAACAAATGCTTTTGATGAAGCCCATGCGGCATCTCTTGCATTAATAATTTTAAATTTCCAAGTTAATTTATCTTTAGCCGGGCGAGATTTCGGGTCTGTAACCTCTTCCGCTGAACGAATATGAACCGTTGCATCGCTTAATTTTGCTGCATTCCATCTTTTCAATTGCTCAGCAGTAAAAACTTCCTGAGGATTTAACAATTCTCCAGATCCCATAACAATATGTGTTGCAGGTGCAGTAATTGCATAAGTGATATCTCCATATTCGCAATAGAACTCACCACCACCCCAGTAAGGCAATGTATTCCATCCTAAAACATCATCATAAACACACATACGTGGAAACCATTGTGCAATTGCGAAAATTTCGCCGTTTTGAGTTGTTAAATGACCTGTTCTATCCGAACCTTCTTTAGGTACAATGTAAGAATAATCCATTTTCACCGTAACTATATCGCCATTAGCAGCCATTGGCTGGTCTAAACGAATTTGCATCCTGGTGTCTTCTATAATAGATGTAAACTTTACTGCTGCCGTTTTTTGAGAAACACTAACGTTATTGATTTTATAACCACCATCAAATTTTTCGCCTTGTGCGCCATAACGGCTACGGCTCGGCGTAATTTGAGCGCCACGAGAATTTTCTTTAAACGTATTCTGATCTAATTGCAACCATAAATAAGGTAACTTATCAGGGCTATTATTTTTATAGGTGATGGTTACTGTTCCACTCACCATATTTTTAGTTTCATCTAAACTCGCGGTAATGTTATAATCTACCCTGTTTTGCCAGTATTTAGCGCCCGGAGCGCCATTAGCAGAACGAAATTCGTTACCGTTTTGTGTGTAAAATAGTGGCCCGAATGCTTCTGATGAATTATAATTGGTTGCAGGTGCAGCTCCTGTGCTAGCTTGCTGTGCTGAAGCATTAAAAACTAATGCACAACCAACTAAACACAATGCGATTAGTTTGTTTATTCTGATATTCATATTGAAATTTTTATACGGCGGCAAATATAAAAAATAAGCCCGAGCAGACTTATTTGTGCTTATAATGTTACTTTATACAGCGTTAACAGTTTAACAAAGAAGATAAATTCTATCAATTTACCTTCTTTAAAACAGGTAAATCTTGCAATTTTCTCTCTTTAGGAGAAAGCTTTAACCAGGCATGGTAAGACTGAACAATATAGTAAGAATACCTAAATGGTCTTTCTTCTTGTATTTTCAAAACAGATGGACGATAAATAATCATAAAATTCTTCAAGTCTTCGCCCTCTAACTTTAATAGATTATTAATTGTTCGTTCGTTAAAATTATCATCTATTTCAGCTAAGTATTTATCACGTTCTTCCAACTCTGCTTCCTTTCGTTGTTGCCTTTTATATTTACCGTAACCAAGATTTAAGTTCAATCCACCAACTTTATCTGTCATTTTTTTTCTTTCCAAATTACCGCCAGTACCCAATAAGGTATATTTTTCTGCCAGAGGATCGGGAGAAAGAATAGATTTATTAATTTTTACGCCTTTAATATCAACATCATTTAACGCATTAATTTTATCAACCATATATATGGTTTTTGGCAGTAAACTAGTTAAATAAAGTGTATCTGTTCGGTATCCAACTAAAGAGAATTCCAATAAATCGCCAGTATTAGCTGTAATTGTAAATTTCCCGGCAGCATTTGCACTTGTTATCTTTTTGGTATTTAAATTTCTTACAGTTACCCCAGGAAGAGATATTGTTTTTTTCGAAAAATCGTAAATCGCACCTGTAGTTACTGTTTGAGCCAGTGTACAGAAAGGAAAGGCAAGTAATAAAATTATGATTAGCTTATACATATTCAAAAATAGATTAGTTTAAATGCTAACAGTACCATTTAACAAAATTTAACATAAAACAACTGAGTTAGCCAAGTGTTTCAATATAGCGGTTTTCATCAAAAGAAATTAAAATAGCCTGACTATTCTTCTCTATAACAGGACGCTTAATAGCACTTGTATTTTCAATTAAATAAGCAATTGCTTTTTCTTGATTGTTGATAGCTGATTGCTCATCTTTAGATAATTTTTTCCATGTTAAGCCCTTACGATTTAAAACAGTTTCCCAGCCAAAAATGTTGCACCAATCATTTAATTTATCGGCCGTAATTCCTTTTTTCTTAAAATCGTGAAATTCGAAAACAATTTTATGAGCTTTTAACCAATCGAGCGACTTCTTAACCGTATTGCAATTTGGGATTCCGTATACTATCATTTTTAATTATTATTTAATCTCCAAATGTAAGCAGCCGTTTTTAATATTGAATGAATTAATGATGAGTCGAAATCTTAAATTCCTGTATATATAAAAATGATTCATCACATTTATTTAGCCATCCATCACATTTTAAAAATAATTTCAATGTGGGTGATTAAAATTGCATCATCAAAAAAAACAATTTATGAACAGTAAAGATTTACAACGAATAGAATTTTGGATTTCAACCTGCCTTTACATATTAATTATCATACTACTTATTTCGGGTGCAGATAATGGCGAGCACAATTCGAACCAGTATCGATTCCAAGCTCAACAACTAAAATTCTCTTATGTCACAAATTATTTAGTCCCCGAAATTTTTCGTTTCTCTATTCTGTACCTCAGCTTTTTAGCTATAAATTTTTGCATAATTCCTGCATTTATTAAAAAGCAAAACGTTGTGACCAACAGCTTTCTGCTTTTAGGTTTATTCTTATTTGGCGGTTTGGTTTTTAGCATCGGCAAAACCTACAGTGAGGCTTATATTTTAGTACAGTATGATGAATTGCAGGATGGTTATAACAGACTATTCTTTAATGGCTTTATTTACAGCATTTGGTCTATTGTTATTATTTCTGCTTATGGCATAATAAAAGCATTTGTTGCCTACTTAAACGAAAACAAAGACAAAAGCACCGATCGGAATACACAAATTAAACTCGATGTTGGTTTTGGGCTGGCTTTCTGGTTTGTAGGTTTACTTTTATGGATATCGACCAGATCTGGAATTGAAGTCAGCATTTGCTGGACATTAGTTATTTTTTCCACCATAGGAATTGTTATCTACTCCATTTATAAACTTTTACCCGAAAACTATGAAGATGGAAAACCATTTAAAGTTTATTTCTGGCAAGTGTTTTTTATTTCGATTTTATTGGCCGTTCCATTAGGTTTAATCTCTACCTTATTTATATGGCGTGCGGAGATGTTTTTTGTAGTTTTCTTGTTCTACATGCCAACACAACTAATAATTAGCGTACCGTTATCGTGGTATATTTACAAACGACGACTTGCCAACCGTACTGAAATTACTAACCTAAAAACCAAATTAGGTAAATCAGATGCGAGCCTAAGTTTCCTACAATCGCAAATAAATCCACACTTTTTATTTAATGCATTAAATACTTTGTTTGGAACCGCATTACAGGAAAACGCAGAAAGAACTGGTGAAGGCATCCAAAAACTTGGCGATATGATGCGCTTTATGCTACACGAAAACATGCAGGATAAGATTTCGTTAACCCGCGAAGTTGAGTACCTAAACAATTACATCGATTTACAGAAACTCCGTACTTCTCGCTCTGCTGATATAAAAATTGAAACACAAATAGATGAGCAGTTAAATAACCTGCAAATAACGCCAATGTTGCTTATTCCGTTTATAGAAAATGCTTTTAAGCACGGCATCAGCCTGCAACAACCATCGCACATTAAAATTACGCTGCAAACTAAAGAAAACACGCTTTATTTCGACGTACACAATAGCATCCATTTAAAGGCCGATAACGACCCGGAAAAGTTAAAAAGCGGTATTGGACTAGAAAATGTAAAACAACGATTATTTCACCTTTATCATGGCAAGCACGAATTAATCATCCGCGAAAGCGCAAAAGAGTTTTTCGTGCATTTAACACTGCAATTAGATTAAACTAACATTGTCAACACTGAGCTTAGTCGAAGTGCAACTATCCAAATTTTAGTTCCGTAATTATTTTTTTATTATTGTAATTCTAGAGATTAATGGCTTCGACTCCGCTCAGCCTGACAACAAGACTGAGCTAGATAAACTATAACAAAATTATGATTGCAATTGCCGTAGATGATGAACCGATAGCACTAGATATTATTCGATCGCACGCTTCGAAAGTACCTTTTATTGAATTAAACGCTGCTTTTACGAATGCTTTTGAGGCCATTACTTATCTGCAACAAAACAAGGTCGATTTAATTTTTCTCGATATTAAAATGCCCGATATAAGCGGAATCGACTTTTTGAAAAGCCTGAGCAATCCGCCGATGGTGATATTTACAACCGCTTACACCGAACATGCTGTACAAAGTTTTGAACTCGATGCGGTTGATTATTTGTTAAAACCTTTTTCGCTTTCCCGCTTTTTAAAAGCATGTAATAAGGCAAATGAGTTATACAACTTCCGAAATAATAAACAAGAAACTAAACCTGAATATATTTTTATTAAAGATGGTTACGAACAGGTTAAAGTTGAACTGAATGATATTTTATATGTTGAAGCTTCGGGAAATTACACTCAAATTCAAACTACCAACAAACTTCTAAGCTCTAGAATTACGATTAACGATTTAGCCGAATTACTATCCAAAACCGATTTTATTCGCTGCCACAGAGCCTTTATTGTTGCAAAAAACAAAATATCCAAATTTGATCGTAGCCAAATTTGGATTGATGAAAAAGTTATACCAATTGGTGCAACTTACGGCAATATCCAGCTGGTTTAAGGCTGAGGTTTTACAGTTACCCTAACACCTTCTGAATGTGTTGTAAATTCTGGTGCATACATACTTTGCAAAGTTGTTATCCCATTCGAGAAATTACCTGCATGTGTAACCCTTAATTCGTACTCAAAAACATAGGTACCTTTACGTAAATCGCTAATAAAAAAGTTTGTCGATGCATCTTTTGTACTTTCATAATAGCTTAAACCATCTTGATATTTATATTTAGAAATTACATTTGCAGGTTCAAAACCCGCCGAACGCATATCTTTTAGATGAATATATTCCATATCTCTATCGCTACGAATTTCGATTCTTACTTTAATTTTATCTCCCAGTTTTAAGGGGCTTTTCGAATCAATTTTAGTTAACACATTTTCTTTAGCTGATGCGGTTTGCAGAAATAATTGCTTATTAATTTTAACACCGGTTTCTGCAGGCGTAATTTTATCTAACTGTTCGAAATACTGCCAATACAAAGCACCCCAAGCTACTGTTTTATTGGTATTTTTAACAGATATTTTAGCCATTTCGGGTTTAATATTTTCTGCAGTAACAGTTATTTTTTCGTAACCAGTTCCTGTTTCTTTGGCATTTTCTGAAAAATCTTTATAGGTTTTGCCTCCGATTAAAATTTCTGGTTCAGCAGTTTCATCTAATAAATTATAGCCTCTTTTTAGCAAGGCATAACAAGCGGCAACGGTAGCTTTTGTTGTTTTCCAATCGTTAGTTTGCTTATTTTTAAGCAACCAAATTTTCATCTCTTCAACAGATTTCGAATCTGCCGCAATTTCATCGAATGCTTCGATAAGCAAAGATTGTGTTTCTACCGGATTTTCGTACCACCACAACCCATAACGGTTATTTGTCCAATACATACCTAATTCTTCACTTTGCTGAGCCCGCTGTTTTAAAAGATTTATTACCTTTTGCGCCTCAACTTTATTACCATTTCTAATTAAAATTAAAGCTGCTTGCCCTTGTTGGTACGGCTCCATCGTTAGCCAATTTTCATTTATTTTTTTTAGGTAAAAGGCTAAAGCTTTATTAAAGTTAGGCTCCTCATTTTTTATCGGACTGTAACTTCTGGCGTATAAATAATGTAAGGGTAAGTAAGCTATCTTTTTATCTTGAGTTTCTTTTTTATAGTCGTTTTGTAGCTGCTCATCCAAATAACTAATTGCTTTATTTAAAACCTTATTAAAATTTGGAAAAGCTTTTTCATCAACCAATTTCGATTGTTTTAACTGGCCCATTCCTAAAACAATGTGTTGAGTAATGTATCTATCTTCGGCCATACCACTAAACCAAGGGAAAGAACCATTCGCATTTTGCATACTTTCTAACTTCTCTAAATTCGATTTAAGTTCGTAAGTCATTCGGTTTAAATCGAACAAAACGGCTAATCTTTTCTTACGTTCTGCATCATTTTCTGCATCTCGTACCCAAGGTGTTTCTTCGAGCAAAATTGACTTTAGATTTGCATTTTTCTCTAAATTAGAAAGCAAGGCTTCACCATTATTTACTTGTTTCCACGATTCGAAAACTTGTTTAATTTTAGGAGAAGAATTGATTATTCCTGTTGCAAAGCTGTTTGAATAAAAACGGCTAAAAGTTTGCTCAGTACATTCGAATGGATATTCCATTAAATACGGTAAGGCTTGAACTGCATACCAAACCGGATTTGACGTAAATTCGAATGTTAGCGATTTATTTTTTAAAGTTTGCGATTTCCCCGATGTAAATAATTTATCTAAAACAAAAGTTTTACTCGTTTCGCCACGAACATTTAATGGCATAATTTCGGTTACTAACATCGAATTTGGCAAAACCGGAATTGTCATTTCTTCTCCATCAGAAAATTTTTCTGATTGTGCCAAAAGCTTATAACTAATTGCATTTAATCCCGAAGGAATTACTAAAACCCAGTTTAAAGCTTTATTTCCACCACTACCAAGTTCAAACTGCTGAACCGCAACGTTGGGTTTATCAAATATTGAAATCAATTTGTTGGTTAAGGCATCTCTGATTTCCAAGATTGCTTCTCCGCTTAAATTTTTACCTGATAAATTATTTAACCTTGCACTAAATTGAATGGTATCGCCTTCTCGGAAAAAACGTGGTGCATTTGCCGAAATGGCTAATTGCTTTTGTGTGATTAACGCTTTGGTAATTGTTCCTGTTTTTAAATCTTTTGTATGTGCAAAACCCATCATTTTAAACCGCGTTAACGATTGCGGAATAGTGAAATCTATATTAATTTCTCCGGCTTCGTTAGTTTGCAGTTGCGGGTAAAAAAATGCTGTTTCGTTAAAATAAGTACGAGTAGCAACCTCTTTTGTACCGAAAACAGGTTTACCATTTACAATAGCAAAACCAGTTTTTGGGTCATAAGCTTTTTCAATCGATACAAAATCGTATGTCTTGCTGTCATCAACAGTTATTGCCACTTCGTCTAAAGCCCTTACCGTTCTTATTAAATCACTTTTATTAAATTTTTCACCTGTCTTGGTATTTATTTCCTTTAAAACAATTTTATTAGTTTCCACTTCATCTCTTAGCATAACAGAACTTCCGGCAACAGCGCTTTTTAACTGAGCACCATAACCAGTTACAACAACTTCATTAAGCTCACGGCTATCTTCTTTCATTATAACATCGTTTCTGCCTAAATAATTTAATGTAAGTGATACTGGCAAAAACCCAATACAAACTATAGAAAGCTTATCGCCAACTTTTGCACTAATTTGATAGATACCAAACTGATCGGTATAAGCTGCGATTTTGCCATTTTTAACTAATGCACCAGGTACAGCAAATCCATTTACATCGTTAATCACACCATAAAAACCTTTTCCTTTATCCAATTGCTCTAGTTTTTTTGCAAAGGCATCAAGCAAATCTTTCTTTTTAGCTAATTCGATTTTTCTTAAATAATTATGGTAACCATCGTTATAACCGCCATAGTAACTATAACCTAAAAGATTAAAATTTTCGTAATTACGATTCTGTTGCTGATAGAAACGATAGTAATTTCTAAGAAACCAGAGTTCTTGCCCCGTTCTTAAACTATTAAACTCCGATTGCCAATTGTAAGCATGGTAGCTATACTGTTGCTTCGAAATGGAATTCCAATTCATAGCACTCAAATTATCTAAAGATGCATCGTATAAAGTGGCAACCATTTCGGCCATTTGTTTTTCTCCATTTTTATTGGTGATACGCAATTTCCAGCTTTCCTTTTCGCCTGGCTGCAATTTATCTCTAAATGATAAAAATTTAACATCGAGTTCTTTTGAGGTATCTTTTATCAAAACTGATTGCATAGATTGATAAATTACACCATTATGAACCATAGAAAACTGAACATTAAACGAATCTTCGAAATCGGGTTGCGCTTTTATTTTCACAATACTTTGCTTGGGCGAAACCTTTAACCAAACCTTATCGATAATTTTATCCTTATAATAAACTTCATAATACGCATTCGCATTATTCAAAGCACCTGCAATTCTAAAAATTGCCGTCCCCGCTTTTGGAATTATACTATTTTCGGCGATAAGCCAATCGCTTATTGTTGTAATAACTTCAGGTTTCTGATTAAAAACCTTTACAATTTTATCCGTTGATACAGAATCATTAACACTATTTATAGCCGTAATTTTAACCTTATAATAACCAGCTGGCAAAGATTTATCATTGAGTGGCAATTCACCGAAACCATTTTCTATCTCTATATTTTTATTAAAACTGATTTTTGAGAGTGGCCAGTTCGCGGGGTTCGATTCATCATTATACTCGGCATTTGGAAAATTATATTTAAAATCAATTCTATTTAAAGAATAAGCTTCGGGTTTTACAGAAAATGGATTCTTAATTGTCAATATTTGTGGCTCTTGTAATTTTAACCATTCGGTTTCCACTTTAGCATTTATCGGTTGATTGTTTAGATTTAAAACATCAAAAGAAAAACTATCTTGTTTTGATGTTAAAAAGATTTTATCGGGTAAATTAAAGGTTAATCTAATGTCTTTTTCTCCAACTTTAATCTCAGTGCCTGATGTTCTGGTTTCGCCATTTACATCTGTAACATCAACAGTTATTTTATACATGTAATTCTTTTTCGAATCATTTCCGGCCATGGCTAAGAAATTAAAACTAAAATTACCATCGGCCTTTAAATCTGCCTTACCTACAACAATTTGTTTAACCAAATTACCTTCATATCTACTGGTCATATCTGGCAATGAAATTCTTGATATTGTATATTTTAGCTTTGCGCCTCCAACTGGATAACCAGAAAAAGTAACCGCTTTTCCTTTTACCAAAACACTGTCGTTTAACTTATACATATTATTAAATTTATCGAAGACAATTTCAAACGTTGGTCGTTTATACTCTTCTACCTGGATTGAAATACTACCATAGCGGGTATTAATTTGCATTCGGCCATTTAATCTTCCTTGTGGAATTGTAAACGAACCTTGAAAAGTTCCATAATCATTTGTTGTAAGAGAAAGCTTTTGAATATCGGCCCAATTCACGTCCTTAAACACAACGTCTATATTTTCTTTAGCTAAAATCGAACTCTTGTAATCTTCATTTTGCAGGTAAATTCCTTTGAAATAAACAATTTGGCCTGGTCTGTAAATTGGCCTATCTGCAAAGAGAATAACCTTTTTACTTTCTTCCCTGTAATTGAAATTACTTCCGTTAATATTTATATTTACAGAGTCTTTACCATAATTGAAAACAACATTATTTACACTTAAAAAAGACCCACCTTCTGCAAAACCATTTTTATCTGATGTAATTTTTCCTCTATCTACAATACTATATTTTCCACCTGCATATTCTCTCGAGCGCTCATTTATAGTTACATTTTGCAATGGTTCGCCAGTTTTACTATCTGCAATAAAGTATTGATGGTTAACCAAACCCGAAACTCTGCTGGTAATTGCAAGTTTTGTAATTTTAAAATTAGCGTAAGAGATTAAATCGTTAAAACTTTTATCTCGCGAATTTCCGGCGAACAAAACATAGTTACCAATTGGTAAAGCTTCTACTTTATCGATAAAATTATGCTCGATATAATCTACTTTTTTAGGCAAACTTACTTGCCATTCTTTAATTGGCTTTTGCTGATTTAAGAACTTATCATATTGCTTCACATTATCGAAATTAAAATCTGCATCTACTGCTCTTAGTTTATAAAGCTTAAGAAATGCAGTATCGGTATTTTTGTGAGAAAATTTTATTTGAAAAGGACTATCAGGAAGGTTATAACCCTTAATCTCGATTTTCAGATTTTTTGTTTTAATCTGATCAATTAGATTTTTTGCATTCGCTGCCCCTATACTTTTTGGATATGCCTTAATTGCTCGTTCGGCAAGCTCTACTGCTTTTATAAGATTGTTTTCGGGTTTAAAATTTGTTAGGCTTTGTCGTTGAATAAGCATTACCTGCTCGCAAAGTACATCAGCATATATTTCTGTAGATTCAGAAAATACCGCTAAATTTTCAAGTGCATTAAAGAAAATTTCATGTTTATCGCTTCCAGTACGTTGATAAATAAATTTCAATCGTTTCAGTTCTACATCGGCTAATGCTGCATTATTTCCATTATCATTATGACATTTATTTAAGGTTTGAAAAACTTTGAAAGCCTGTACTGTAAAAGAAGTACTATCTAAAGATGAAAAATTAAGCTTGTGAAAATTCTTAAAATCAAGGAACAATTCATTTTTAGAAAAATCGATTGAGTTATCATTATTGGCGATTTCTATTTGCGTATTCACAAAAACATCAATTGCCCGATGTGCCAAAATATCGTAAAGCGTAGGCCTTAAATATCGGGTTGAAGAATCGCCGATAAGAATATCCTTCATTTTACCCGATTCAATATTTTGCAAAAGATTTGTTTCAGCTAAGGAAGCTATGTAGTTTTTTATAGTTTCCTCTGTAATTTTAGGTAAAGACCATGTCGAAATGTCTGTGCTTTTATAGCCCAATACTTTGGTTCTTTGTGCAAATTGATAACGATTTTTCTGATAATATTTCCAATAGCTTTCTGCCAGCAAAGATTGTAAAATACTTTTAGCGGGTTGTTTGGCTAAGCTTACATCTTGTTGTAAATCTTTTATAATTTTTACAAACTGATTTTCTTCCAAATAGCTTTGAAAAAGCATTCGATAAACAACCGATTTAACCAGCATTTCGCTGTTATTCTGCAACCGAGCTTTGTTATTAAGCATATTAATTAGGCTTAATGCCGCTTTTGGTTCTGCTTTGCTGGCAAGAGAATCTACACGTTTAAATTCTTTTAAAAAATATTGGTTTTGTTGTGCATTGGAGTTAAAAGTATAACCGAAAAAAAATAAAATTAGGAGTGTTTTAAGTAAAGCGTTTTTCATAAAGATGAGCCTTTATATTTTAGATGGAAGATCTATTCGAATTCCATAAATATTAAACTTTAATTATCTGATTAATTAACTGCAAAATAGGTAAATCCATCTTTAATAAACTTACAACATTTAAACATTAAGCTCTTTTAACATTCCTTACATAGCAGTATCTTTGCGGCATGTCAAGTCAATTAAAAAATCTATCAGATTTTTCTCATACAACAGTTCCGAGTGGTGCAAACTATAAGTTTGGAATTATTGTTGCCGAATGGAACGCAGAAATTACAGGCGCATTGTACAATGGTGCTTTAAAAACACTTTTAGAAAACGGTGTAAAAGAAGAAAACATTATCTCTTTACCTGTACCAGGAAGTTTTGAATTAACCAGTGGGGCAGAAATTTTATTAAGCAAAAGACGCGATATTGATGCCGTAATCTGCTTAGGTTGCGTAATTCAAGGCGATACAAAACATTTCGATTTTATATGCGATGCCGTGGCTCAAGGCGTAACAAATGTTAGTATTAAATACAACAAGCCAGTTATTTTTGGCGTTTTAACCACTAATAATTTAGAGCAAGCGCAAGACCGTGCTGGTGGTAAACACGGTAATAAAGGCGATGAAGCTGCTATAACAGCAATTAAAATGGCCGATTTCTCTGCCAATATTTAGTATTACGATTTAATAATTATTTGTACATTAGGACTTTAAAACTATAATCTGAATGAAAAAAGTAGCCATCTTGTTATTGGCGGTGTTTTGCACCATTACAATTTTAGAGTCTTGCTCTTCTAAACTTTGCCCGGCCTATAGCTCTTATCCCGAAGGCAAACGTAGAAGAAACTAAAATCTTTAACTTAAAATTTTTCATTTTTAAGTCATTTACAGAACTTTATGTTTTTGTGCGTGTTACTTAATAAACAATTTCTATATAATCATGGCTTGGGTTAACTTAACTTCAATAGAACAGCTTGATGAGATAAAAAACGCAAATGGTTTTAGTCTTATTTTTAAGCACAGTACGCGTTGTTCAATCAGTATGATGGCGAAAAAGAATTTTGAATTTGATTGGGATGTAATCCCTTCTGAAACAAAGTTGTACTTTTTAGATTTAATTAGCTATCGCGATATTTCAAATCAAGTTGCCGAAATTTTTCAGGTTGCGCACCAATCACCACAAATTCTACTAATTAAAAATGGTGAATGTGTTTTAGAATCATCACATAGTGATATTTCTGCTGAAGAGGTTGCAGAAGTTATTGCAGCGTAATAACTCAAAATTTAAAATTGCTTTAACTAAAAAAGGTCATGATTTTCATCATGACCTTTTCTATAATATCTCAAAAGCGGTTTTAAGCCTTTTCTATTTTTAATATTTTCGAAGTTCTGCTTCTAGTTGCTTTACAAAGTTCGGCATCAGCAGCTAACTCCTGCCCATAAGTTGGAATCATTTCTTTAATTTTAGATTGCCATTCTGGTGTTGCCAAATCTTCTTTAAAACAACGCCCTAGCAAATCGAACATAATGGAAACTGCTGTAGAAGCACCTGGTGAAGCACCTAACAAAGCTGCTATTGAGCCATCAGCAGCACTTACCACTTCTGTTCCAAATTCTAAAACACCACCTTTTTTCTCGTCTTTTTTAATTACCTGCACTCGCTGACCAGCATATTCCAGTTCCCAATCTTTTAATTGTGCAGTAGGTAAATATTCTTTTAACGCTTCCAATCTATCTTCTGGCGATTGTCTAACTTGTTCAATCAGGTATTTAGTTAAATCAAGATTATGCAAACCAGCCGAAATCATCGGACGGATATTATTAAACTTAATAGATTTTGGTAAATCTAAGAATGAGCCGTTTTTCAAAAATTTAGTAGAAAAACCAGCATAAGGACCGAACAATAAAGCTTGCTTACCATTAATCATTCTGGTATCTAAATGCGGAACCGACATTGGTGGTGCTCCAACTGATGCTTTACCATAAACTTTTGCATGGTGTTTGGCAATAATTTCTTCGTTAGTACATTTCAGCCATTGCCCGCTTACCGGAAAACCACCAAAACCTTTTCCTTCCGGAATATCAGATTTTTCTAACAAAGGCAAAGAACCGCCACCAGCACCAATAAATACAAATTTAGCGACGCGTTTACTTTTATCACCAGTATCTAAATCTTTAACTTTTATAATCCAGTTGCCGTCTTTATTTTTCTTTAAGTCACGAATTTCGTGGTTAAAATGAAGAGTTACATTACTTTGGTTTTTTAAATAATTAAACATGTCGCGGGTTAGCGAACCAAAGTTCACATCCGTTCCTAAATCCATTTTGGTCGCAGCAACTTTTTCGCCTTTTTTACGCCCTTCCATAATTAAGGGTGCCCAGGTGTTAATTGTTTCAGCATCTTCGGTATACTGCATATCGCTAAATAAATCGTATTTAGTTAGTGCTTCGTAACGTTTTTTAAGATAATCTGAATTCTTTTTCCCCCAAACAAAACTCATGTGAGGAATTTTTTTAATGAAGTTTTCAGGATTCGATATAAGACCTTTTTCAATTAAGTAAGCCCAAAATTGTTTAGAAACCTCGAAATGTTCGGCAATTTGGACCGCTTTAACGGTTTCTACATTTCCATCCTTTTTTTCGGGTGTGTAATTTAACTCGCAAAAAGCAGAGTGACCAGTACCTGCATTATTCCATGCATCAGAACTTTCTGCTGCAGCAATATCGAGGCGTTCGTAAATCTCTATACTTAAGTTAGGTTCTAATTCTTTAAGCAAAACGCCGAGGGTTGCACTCATTATCCCGGCACCAATTAAAATTACATCTGCGTCAGTTTTACCAACTGTCTTTTTCTTTTTTGTCATCTTATATTAAAGGAGTTACAAATTTAGAATCATTTTAAACATGTCACGAATTTTTTTGCTTAATTATGGTAAAAAATTGCTAAAAAATTAGAATTATTTTGTCTTTTTTTAAATCAGCAATCAAACGTCAAATTAAAAAAAGTTGTTTCAAACACATCTTTTAAAAGGATTAAACATTTAACCCATTCGCTGCAAAATAATAATCGTTTTTAACCTTATTTAAACAAATTATTGACCATTTACACAAAAAATCAATAACAATAAGCAAATCACTTGTAAATATCAAAAAAATGTACTTATCAAATAATTTTTAGCAAAGCTGATAAAACATTACAACTTTCAAACATTTTAAGGTTCTAACTTTTGAATGGGATTGTTTAACTTTGTTGCATGATTGATTTACCGGTAGTACCTGCTGTAACTGAAGTTAAGCGTAAACCAGATTGGTTACGTGTGAAATTGCCTGTTGGAAAAGAATATGCGCAAGTTCGCAGTTTGGTTGATACACATAAACTTCATACCATTTGCGAAAGTGGTAATTGCCCGAATATGGGCGAATGCTGGGGTGCAGGTACGGCAACTTTCATGATTTTGGGTAACATTTGTACACGTAGCTGCTCTTTTTGTGCAGTTGCAACTGGTCGCCCGTTGGCTGTTGATGTTGACGAGCCCAATCGTATTGCCGATTCGGTAAGATTAATGGGTGTTAAACATTGCGTAATTACTTCGGTAGATAGAGATGATTTGAAAGATGGTGGTTCGATTATTTGGGCCGAAACTTTACAAGCGATCCGCAGAGAAAGCCCGATTACAACTTTAGAAACTTTAATACCTGATTTTAAAGGTCAGTGGGACAATTTATACCGTGTTTTAGATGAGCGCCCAGAAGTTGTTTCGCATAACATGGAAACGGTTAAACGCTTAACCAGACAAGTGCGCATTCAGGCTAAATACGATAGAAGTTTAGAAGCTTTAAAAAGAATTTCGGAATTTGGTTTAAGAACAAAAACCGGCATTATGCTTGGTTTAGGCGAAACTGAGGAAGATATTTTCGAAGCCATGGATGATTTGGTGGCTAACGGTGTTCATATTTTAACCTTAGGGCAGTATTTGCAGCCAACACGCAACCACCATCCGGTTGTAGATTGGATTCACCCAGATACTTTCGCTATGTATAAAGAAGTTGGTTTGGCTAAAGGATTAAAATATGTTGAAAGTGGTCCATTGGTTCGTTCATCTTACCATGCAGAAAAACATCTTTTTCCAATTGAAGGGATAGCATAACTTTAACAGGAAAAATTCAATGAATTTTATTTAATCATAAATAGAATTCCAATTAAGAATGAAGTTTCAAAACATTTTTTTGCTTTTGTTGTTGAGTGTTGTATCTTAGTAACCATAAGTGACTGCTTTAAAAAAATCTACCCTATCTGAGCCAGAACTCGTTTTAGCATTGCAATCGAAAGATCCTGCGGTATTAAAAACGATATATAGTATGTATTCATCTGCACTGTATGGCGTTATATCACGAATTATTACACACACAGAGTTAGCGGAAGATGTTTTGCAGGAAACCTTTGTTAAAATTTGGCAATCAGCAGCTAACTACGATAATACCAAAGGTCGTTTGTTTACCTGGATGATGAATATTGCCCGCAATCTTTCTATAGATAAGCTTCGTTCCAAAGATTTTAAAAACTCACTCAAAAACCAAGATATAGAAAATAACGTAAGTTTCGTTGATGAACAAAACAAGGTAACTTTTAACCCCGATGTTCTTGGTGTTAAACAACTTGTAGAAAACCTTAAACCAGACTTACAGTCGGTTCTAGATTTAGTTTATTACAAAGGTTTTACACATGTAGAAGCCGCAGAAAAATTAGATTTGCCTTTAGGAACGGTTAAAACCCGAATAAGATTGGCTATTATAGAATTGAGAAGGAATTTTAATTAAGCGTGGAAAATTTAAAAGCATATATCGAATCCGGAGTACTCGAACTGTACGTTTTAGGTGATTTATCACCTGAAGAAAGACTGCAGGTTGAAGAAATCGCTGCTCGTTACCCTGAGGTAAAAGCTGAGATAGCTTCAATTGAAGAGGCTATGGAGCAATATGCTATGCAAAATGCTGTAGAACCATCTGCAGATGTAGAGATAAGGTTGTTTGAGAAGTTGGGATTAAATGAAGAGGATGAAGTGATTTCTAATCAACCCACTTATGATGAAGAGCCTAAAATTATCAGTTTAGATGGAAGCGATGGCAAGGTGAGAACCTTAAGTTATGCTTTGGTTGCATGTGTAGCTTTATTAGTAATGAGTGTAGCAGCTTTATTTGTTACTTATAACAAATTAAATGATGCACATTCTCAAATTGCAAGCTTAAATTTTGATAAACAAAAGTTTGCTGGCGTAGTTAGTAAATTAGAATATGATAACCAAGGTTTAAGTAATATAGTAGAAATGGCCGATAGTAAAGAATGGGCTACAATTAAAATGCAAGGGCAAGCAATTAGCCCTAAATCTAAAATGAATGTTTATTGGAACAAGAAAGATAAAAGTGTTTTGATTAATTACGTTGCTATGGATCTACCTAAAGCAGATGCCCAACATGAATACCAACTTTGGGCTTTAGTAAACGGCAAACCTGTTAGCTTAGGTGTTTTTGGTAAGGCAGATTCTACCTCAAAAGAAGCCTTGCTAAAAATGCAAACCATACAAGAAGCTCAAGCTTTTGCCGTAACATTAGAGCCAATGGGTGGAAGCGTAAATCCTACAATGGAAAAACTAACCGTAATGGGTGGCGTTTAAGATATAAAAGCATTGAAAATATAAATCCCGATAAGTTTTAAACCTATCGGGATTTTTTGTTGGAAGTAATTATAGGATGCCATCATCCCCGTGCAGGAAGGGATCTTAATACTTCTTACTTTATCGTTTTAAGATTTCCAATTAAATTGGAAATGACGAGTAAAAAAAATGGGTTTTATAATTAATTGTACTTCTACAAGCTCAACAAGATAATCGGAGTTAGTAATTATGATTTCTGTGCATATTTGACTTCTTCGTAAGGCTGTACTAAAACCCACCCTTCTCCAAAAAATTCAAGTTGAAAAGATTCACCGCTTCCTCTTCCAATAAATGAACCGAAAGTTAAATTAGTTTTAATGTTTGGCGATAAATTTTCAGACCAGGCTACGGTTGCATTTGGGTCGGTGTAAACAGGCTGATTAGCAGAAACTCTTAGTAAAATCGGCTCCCCATGAGTTGTGATTGCAATATAACCACTTCCAGAAAGCTTAACCTGAAACAAGCCGCCACTCATCATTCCGGCAACGCTTTTAAGCATTTTTATTTCGTTTTTGATGCTTTCTTCCAAAGCTAAAACATCATTGCCATTTACAAATACAGATTCATTTTGAAGCTTAATGATTTTAACTTTTTTGCCTTCATCAGCCAGGTATAATTTTCCAGTTCCGGCAGCATGCATTAATGAAGTGCCTTCACCTGATATTGCTTTTTTTAGTAACCCACCTAATCCTTTACTTAATAATCCTTCTCTTTTAAAATCGATATTGCCAATATAAGCCACCATTGAGCCTGCTTTAGCTAATATCTTTTGGTTTTTCATATTAACCTCCAACATTGCAGGTTTCTCCAGTTCAAAAAAATCGTTTTCGTTTGGGTTTTCAGCAGATTCTTGAATAAGCTCTGCAAGCGTGTATTCTTTATTATTTTCCATAAAAGTTTTATTTAGATTTCCTGGTTTAGGTTATCAATTCTAAAGCCAAAGCATATCAAAATATCTTTTATTTACTCACATAAATATTTAAAGTGATTTAAATTAGTTCTCTTATCGCCTCAGCACTTTTTACTGCAACTTGCGATGCTGTAACTACGAATTTATCTTTCGCTAAATCATCACCAGCTTTTCCATGGATAAAGCAGCCTAAAATTGCAGCGTTTAGTGTTGAGTACTTTTGAGCAAGAAAAGCTACAATTATTCCAGTTAAAACATCGCCCATTCCACCTTGCGCCATAGCGGGATTACCAGTTGGATTGATGTAAATCTTCCCCTCAGAACTGCAAACGAATGTATACTGATTTTTAAGCACGATAACTATTTTTAATTCTTTCGCTTTTTCTTTCGCTGTTTGAAGTCTTTCCCACCAAGTAGCATGTTCACCAAATAATCGATCGAACTCTTTCATGTGAGGCGTTAAAATTGAATTTTCAGGTAGTTTTTCAATTAAGTCTTGTCTTTCAGCTAAAATATTCAATGCATCAGCATCAATAACTAAAGGTTCGTTATTAGTAATTAAACTCTCCAGTAATTGTTCGTTTTCAAAAGAAATACCTAATCCTGGGCCAATTGCAATTGCCTGGTATTTGGAAGGATTTTCGATTCTGGTACATTCATCTCTGGGCAAAGCCATCACTTCTGGCAAAGATGTATTTAACGCGATTAAGCCGCTTTGTGGAATACAGGCAGTTGTTAAACCTGCACCGGCATGTAAGCAAGCCATTGATGAAAGCAAGGCAGCACCCATTGTATTTGTATTTCCGGCTATAATTAGGGCATGACCATAAGTTCCTTTATGACTAAATAATTTTCTCGGTTTTAGTATTTCTTGAATATCGCCTTGCTCAATGAGATAAAAATCTGATTCTTGTTTTTGAATAAAATCTTCGTTCAAACCAATATCAACAACTTCATACTTTTCAGTAGCTAAAATTGATTCGGGTAAGAAAAAGTTAATTTTTGGTCGCTGAAAGCAAATGGTTTTATAAGCTTTAATGCCATTATATGTTTCAGGTAACCTACCCTCGGCAAAAAAACCTGTTGGCACATCTACCGAATAAACTTTTTTATTGAGTTTATTAATTTGTTTTACCAACGCAGCATAATCTCCCTCCAAAGACTTGTTTAAACCCGAACCTAAAATAGCATCGATAATTAAATCTGCCTTGACATTTTTTAAATCTGAAACTTTATCAATTACGACTTTTTTACATCTCGATTCATTTAATCGTTGCAGGTTAATCGCAAAATCCGGGCTTTGCTTCTCGCTTAGGTTGATAACATATACTTTAACATTTTCGTAACCATTATTAAGTAAAAGGTGAGCAATAGCTAAACCATCACCACCATTATTGCCCTTTCCACAGAAAACTGCTACATGCTTACTGGCATCAAATTCATCTTTGAGAAAACTTTTAACAAATGCCCTTGCGGCCTTTTCCATCAAATCGATAGAGGCGATTGGCTTGTTTACAATAGTAAATTCATCAGCAAGCCGCGTTTGAGCAGAAGTAAGCAGTGTTAGCATTTAACTAATATAAGGTTTTAGCTATAATAAAAAACTGATATCATTTGTTTGATAAGCTTTTCAAAATCCATACTATCAATTTATATTTTATCGCGTAAATAAATTTCATTAATATCAATCACGAAGAGGAAAACGAGATAAATAATCAGGATTTAAATTACCCTGTTTATTCTTTGAACGAATTATTAAATAGGCTCCTATCACAATAAAAAATTCAGCTATCGTAATAGAATTTAATTTGGCGATATCGTCATGCTTAGCTTTTTTTAAGATTCCCGTTTTCCTGGGAACGACCGCTCAAAATACTATTCTGCTAACAGTATTTCAACATCAATTTTGATACTGCCTATTTTAATTTATAGATAATTGAAAAATCTGTAATTTTAAATAATGGATAGCAAAATAAGAATCGGCGTTACCGATTGTAGTAAATTCGAAATTTATCGCGATTGGGTTTTATCTTATGATGAAAGAGTTGAGGTAATTCAGTTAGGTTATAAACTTAATAATTTTGAAGAAATAAAAAATTGCCATGGAATTGTGCTTACAGGTGGCGAAGATGTTCATCCTGGTTTTTACAATAAACCAGAATATTATAATTACTGTTATGAAGATGATATTGATGTGCAACGTGATGAATTTGAATTTAAAGTTTTAGCATATACAGAGGAAAATGACATACCTGTTTTAGGTATTTGCCGTGGAATACAGGTAGGTAATGTGTTTTTCGGCGGCACATTAATTCCTGATATTGCAAGTTGGGGTAAATTTGATCATTCTAAAATGCCAGATAAAAGTGATAGATATCATGAAATTATGGTAAATCCATCGTCTTGGTTAAATGGAATTGTAAATACGGATAAAGGTTTGGTTAATAGCAACCACCACCAAAGTACCGATAAAGTTGGCAAGGGTTTAGTTGTAAGTGCAATCTCACCTGATGGAATCGCCGAGGCAATAGAACGTTCAAATCCCGAAGGAAAAGCTTTTCTGTTATTTGTACAATGGCATCCTGAGCGTTTAAAAGATCAAAAAAGTCCTTTTAGTAAAAATTTACATCATGCATTTATAAATTCGATAGTTAACCCTCAATAAAAACTGACCTAATCTTAGAAACTGTTTAAATTTCAACTCCAATTACGTTATAGAGCGTGGAGACACGTTCTATGGCAATAGCCAAGATGCGTGTCCCCACTCATCTTTATAAAATCTATAAGTCATTTTGAACAGTTTCTTAATCTTTTTGAATAAATTGCGAATTAATACTTTTTCAGTTAAACCACAGTTAAATATTTAATGAATAAACTATTCTTATTTCTATCCTGCTGCATTTTTACAGCTAACACATACGCTCAATCAATTGTTTCAGAAACAGAAATTGGAGAATCTGAAAGTGCTGTTTCACCAAAGCTAATTGCCATTATACCCGAACCGGTATCGTTAATGAAAAAGGCAGGAACCTTTACCTTGCCAGAAAATGTAAGCATTCAGGCGAGCAAAAGTGCAGATTTAAAGCAATCCATCGAGTTTTTATCTCAACGAATTACAACTGCAACCGGTAAATCTGTAAGTACTCCGGTAAGTGTAACCCATCCTACTATAAAGCTAATCCTAAATACGCATGAAGATGCGCAACTTGGTTTAGAAGGCTACAAACTAAATGTAAATCCTACTCAAATTGTTATCACTGCAAATAAACCTGCGGGTATATTTTGGGGTGTTCAATCATTAATTCAACTTTTTCCAGCCGAAATAGAAAGCAAAGAATTAGTTGCAAATGTGAAATGGAAAGCACCATGTGTTGATGTTATCGATTACCCAAAGCTTGGCTGGAGAGGTTTAATGTTCGATGTTGCCCGACACTTTTTTACCAAGCAAGAAGTAAAGCAATTTATTGATGACATGGTTCGCTATAAATTCAATTTATTACACCTGCACTTAGCTGATGATGAAGGTTGGAGAATTGAAATTAAAGGCTTACCAAAACTAACCGAGCTTGGTGCATGGAGCGTTAAAAAAGTAGGTACTTTCGGCGATTTTATTCCGCCAACTGCCGATGAGCCCCGCACTTACGGTGGTTTTTATACTCAAGAAGATATTAAAGAATTGGTTCAGTATGCGAAAGAACGCTTTGTAAATATTTTACCAGAGATTGATGTTCCTGGACATAGTTTGGCAATTATTGCTTCATACCCAGAATTATCTTGTACGCCAGATGCCGTAAATTATAAAGTGCGTTCGGGCGAAAAAATTATGGATTGGAGCAGAGGTGCCCCACCCTTAGCCTTAGTTGATAACACACTTTGCCCAGCTAACGAGAAAGTCTACGTTTTCCTCGATTCTGTATTAACTCAAGTTGCCAAGCTATTCCCCTTCGAATATATACACATGGGTGGAGATGAAGCACCTCATAATTTCTGGGAAAAGAATGAACAAATAAAAGCGCTAATGCAACGCGAAGGCTTAAAAACTATGCCACAAGTTCAGGCATATTTCGAGAAACGTGTTGAACAGATTGTAATTTCAAAAGGTAAAAAGTTTATGGGTTGGGATGAAATACTCGAAGGCGGCGTTTCACCAACTGCAGCAGTAATGAGTTGGAGAGGTATGAAATATGGCATCCAAGCTGCTAACGATAAACATAACGTGGTTATGAGCCCTACCGATTTTGCTTATTTAGATTATATGCAAGCCGATGTTATTACCGAGCCAAAAGTTTATGCCTCACTACGTTTAAATAAAGCTTACCAGTTTAATCCTATTCCTGCAAGTGCTAATGCCAAATACATTATCGGCGGACAAGCAAACCTTTGGACAGAACAAATATTTAACTTCCGCCAGGTACAATATATGGTTTGGCCACGTGCTTTTGCTATATCAGAATCTGTTTGGAGTCCGATAGAAAAGAAAAACTGGACTAATTTTGTGGAGCGCACAGAAGAACAATTTAAACGTTTAGATTTAGCCGAAGTGAAATATTCTCCTGCTATTTACGACCCGATTATCAGTGTAAAACGTTCTCCGGATAAACAATTGATGATTGAACTAACGCCAGAAATTGATGGGTTGGAAATTTATTACAGCTTCGATAACTCAACTCCAGACCGTTTTTACCCAAAATACACAAGCGCTTTGGTACCGCCAAAGGATGCCAGTATGCTGCGCATAATTACATATAAAGGCAAGCAACCTATAGGCAGATTAATTAGCTTGCCAATTACCGATTTACAGAAAAGAGCAAGATAATGGGTAAGGAAATAGAGCGAAAGTTTCTAATCAATTTACCTGAATGGGAAAAATTTGATAAACCAGAAGGAAAACATTTTAGACAAGGCTATATTTTAACCAACCCTGAAAAAACAATTCGTGTTCGAAAAACAGATACCGCAGCGTGGTTAACCATAAAAGGCTTATCAGTTGGTGCATCTAGGTTAGAATATGAATACGAAATCCCATTAGCAGAGGCTGAAGAGTTATTGGATAACTTTTCAGAAAACGAACTGGAAAAAATTAGGCATGAAATTACACATAATGGTAATTTGTGGGAAGTTGATGTATTTTTAGGCGATAATGAAGGATTAATTGTCGCTGAAATTGAACTTGAAGCCGAAGATGAAGCATTTGAATTACCGAAATGGATTGCTGAAGAAGTTACCCACGAAAAGAAATATTACAACTCCAATTTAACAAAGCACCCCTTTAAGGATTGGGAATAATTATAACTATCAGGCCATATCATAATAAATTCTAGCAGAATTAAATTCGGCGGTAGCTTCATGCTAATATTGAGGTTATATAAACTGATGTTTTAAACCATCTAGGAAAATCTAAGCCGCTCCATGGCAAAGCATTTCTTAAACGGTTTTTTGTAGGCTGTAAACCAAAAGATGCAGATATTCAAGCTGCAGTTCAGGCTAAAGAAGCTGCAGGAATTTCTGTAGCAGTTGCCCAAGGCGATGTAACCTTAACAGGTGAAGTGGCAGATGATGCTGCAAAAGCCGAAGCAGAGAAAATCGCAAAAGCCGAAAAAGGTGTTAAATCTGTTATAAACAGCTTAACAATTAAACCCGCAGCAATACCTGTTGTTATTTCGGAAGACCCAACATTAATTAAAAATGTTACTGATGCGACCAAAGATTTTCCGACGGTAAAGGCTGATGTTAAAGATGGCGTACTTACACTTACGGGTGAAATCAAAAAAGCTTCTTTAATTACGCTAATGCAACACCTAAGCGCATTAAAACCTAAAAAAATCGACAATAAATTAACTGTAAAATAAGCAGAGCGATGGCATTGCAAGAAAAATATAAAGCATTAACCGATGCGGCAATTGCTGCTGGCATATCAGATTTGGCTGTACGCGAACAAGATGGCATTTATACATTGATGGAACTACAGCAAATGGTGCTACAAAAGACAACCTTTGGGAAGTTTACAATCAAATCGACCCGAATTTTACTTCAGCAGATTTAGTTTTAAATGTAAATGTTGCAGTAGATGCAGCAGTTACCCATGCCAAAGTGATAACACAAAGCAGCAACTTAAACATTCGTAAAGGCCCGGGAACTGACCAGCCAATTGTTGGTAAAGCTGCTCACGATGAAATCATTACACTTGTAAATCGCAGCAACGATTTATGGTGGTTGGTTCGTACTAAAGATGGTGAAGAAGGATATTGCTACGCTCAGTATTTAGAGGCACAAGCTTAATAATTCATTAAAACACAAAATCCGCAGCCCTAAAAGTTGCGGATTTTTCTCATTAAGATTGCTCCGCACCTCGCAATAACGACAAATTTGAGTGTTTACATAATAATCTGAACTTCCCAATTTAGGATTGTAGATCAGAATTAAAAACTAAACTACAACCCCATTTCCTTTTTCAAAAACTTACCAGTTAAACTAATAGGATTTTGAATTAAACCTTCAGGAGTACCTTCGAATAAAATCCTACCTCCACCAGCTCCACCTTCTTCTCCTAAATCGATAACCCAATCGGCCACTTTAACTACATCTAAATTATGTTCGATAACTAAAATGGTATTGCCTTTATCAACCAATTCTTGTAAAACACCTAAAAGAACGTTAATATCTTCGAAGTGTAATCCGGTTGTTGGTTCATCTAAAATATAGAAAGTTTTACCTGTATCTTTTTTCGAAAGCTCGGTTGCCAGTTTAACCCTTTGCGCTTCGCCACCAGATAATGTAACTGATGATTGACCCAAAGTGATGTAGCCCAAACCAACATCTTTAAGTGTTTTTATTTTACGGTAAATAATCGGAATGTGTTCGAAATATACACAAGCATCTTCGATACTCATATCCAAAACATCGCTGATTGATTTTCCACGGTAGCGAACTTCCAGCGTTTCGCGGTTGTATCTTCTACCGCCACACTCTTCGCAAGGCACCTGAACATCTGGCAAGAAATTCATCTCAATAACCTTCATTCCACCGCCTTGACAAGTTTCGCAACGACCACCTTTTACATTAAACGAAAAACGACCGGGTTTATAACCGCGAATTTTAGCTTCGGGCAATTGAACAAACAGGTTTCTGATATCAGAAAAAACACCAGTATATGTAGATGGATTTGAACGAGGCGTTCTTCCAATCGGTGCCTGGTCGATTTCAATTACCTTATCTATTTCCTTTAAACCCGCAATTTTTTCGTAAGGAAGCGGTGTTTTCTTTGCTCTAAAAAAATGATGATTCAAAATTGGATACAAAGTTTCAGTAATTAAGCTGGATTTACCACTACCCGAAACCCCTGTTACTGCTATAAATTTACCCAAAGGAAAATCTACAGAAACATTTTTTAAATTATGACCACTGGCTTTAATTATAGATAATTTATGACCATTACCTTTGCGCCTTTCCTTTGGCGTTTCGATACTTTTTTTACCGTTAAGATAAGCTGCTGTAAGTGTATTCGATTTCAAAATTTGCTTTGCCGTACCTTCAGCAACAATTTGTCCGCCATGAATACCAGCACCTGGGCCAACATCGATTACCCAATCTGCCTCTAAAATCATGTCTTTATCATGCTCTACAACCAAAACCGTATTACCTAAATCACGCAGGTTTTTTAAAGCATTAATTAAACGCTCATTATCTCTCTGGTGCAAACCAATGCTTGGCTCATCCAGAATGTACATCACATTCATTAGTTGAGAGCCAATTTGAGTAGCCAAACGAATACGTTGTGCCTCACCCCCAGAAAGTGTCCTCGCCGTTCTATCAAGCGTTAAATAAGTTAAACCAACATCGGTTAAGAAACCAATTCTTGCATTAATTTCCTTTAAAATTTCTTTTGCAATTATATTTTGTCTGTCAGTTAAGCGTTCATCAACCTTTTCGAACCATTTATGCAAATTGTTGATATCCATTGACGAAAGCTCGAAAATATTCATGCCATCAACTTTAAAATTGAGACTTTCTTTCTTCAACCTTGCGCCATTACATTCAGGACAAGTTTTTAGCTTGCGGAAAGTATCCATATCATCAACTGCAGATTCGCTTCGCTTCTCGTTTTGTTCTTCGAGCATTTTAATTATACCATCGAAAGTGATGTTATAATTCTGAACGTTCCATTTGTTGTATTCAACTTCAACCTTTATTAAATCGGGCGAACCATTTAAAATAATATCGATAACCTCATCACTTAATTTCTCTATTGGAGTTGATAAAGAGAAATTATATTTTTTCGATAAGGATTTTAAAACCTGAAACATCCAGGTATCACGGTATTCGCCGAGTGGTGCCAAACCGCCATTTAATATGCTAAGTTTGGGGTTCGGCATAACCGATTCTTTATCTACCACGAAAATATAACCTAAACCATCGCAACGCTCGCAAGCACCGTAAGGCGAGTTGAACGAGAAGCTATTTGGTTGAGGCTCATCGTAAGAAATGCCCGTTGTTGGACACATTAAAAACTTACTGAAATGGGCTACATGATTATCTTTATCACTAATTTTAATCACACCCTTACCCATTTTCATGGCCATTTGCAAAGAATCTAAAAGACGTTTTTTATCCTTTTCATCAACAATCAAACGATCTATAACGACTTCAATATCGTGGATTTTATATCTATCCACTTGCATTTTAGCCGAAATATCTTTTATCTCTCCATCTACACGAACTTTAACATAACCTTGTTTACGGATTTGCTCGAAAAGTTCGCGATAATGACCTTTTCTGCCTTTAACAACTGGCGCAAGAATATTCACCGCTACGCCATCAAACTTTTTATAAATATTTTGAAGAATCTGGTCTTCGCTCATGCGTTCCATCTTCTCGCCGGTATTGTACGAATAAGCATCGGCAACACGAGCATAGAGCAAACGCATAAAATCGTAAATTTCGGTAATTGTGCCAACGGTTGAGCGGGGATTTTTACTTGTGGTTTTTTGCTCTATGGCAATAACCGGACTCAAACCCGAAACTTTATCTACATCAGGACGCTCCATACCGCCCATAAACTGGCGGCTGTAAGCGCTAAATGTTTCCATGTACCGACGCTGACCTTCTGCATAAATGGTATCGAAAGCTAAAGAAGATTTCCCGCTACCGCTTAAACCAGTTATAACAACCAGTTTGTTACGAGGAAAACTTACATCTATATTTTTTAAATTATGTACCCTCGCACCATATACTTCTACATCTTTTTGCTCGCCGAGGTCGATAGATTTATTGCTCATATTTATTGAAAAATTGGGAAGAAACCAGGCCTCAAAAAAGACTGAATTTCAATCCGCAAAAATGCTAAAAATTTTATCAAAAAGAAAGTGTAAATCAATCTGTATTAAGGATTAATTGTCATAATGTCTATGTCTGTTTCGAAGAAATCCAGATGATAAGCCAAAACGCAAATAGCCATAATTATCTTTAAAATAAATGTTGTAATTATCTTCTCCATAATAGCCTGCCGCAGCCATTAGAAACACATTATTCATAAACGGAAAACTATAATTGAAGTTGATTTCGGCATTTAAACGTTTTTGAATATTCCATATATTTTTCTCTGGGATTTTATTTATGGCATAACTGATTTCTGCATTTAATCGCCAGGTCTCTTTTTCTTCTTTGCGATTTCCTTTAATCTTCGATTTCTTTTCTATTTCATCATACCTTCTTAGCGAGAAATTATAAAGCAATCTGGTAAAGCCAAAACCATCATTCAAAACTGGTTCGTACCTAAACCATTTATACCAAAGCAAGCCAACCCGATGATTTACCGAATAATAACTTGCATCAGGATTTATAGCTGTAAAATTACCGAAGCGATAAGAAAGTGTAAGGTAGTTTGCATTGAAATTTCCTGTTCTGGTGTTGATAGTTCCGTCTTCATTCCTGGGAGAAACATCTTGCCCGTTAGAATGATGTGCGAAAGCAAGTTCCGTGTATTTGTAGTATTCTGGACTAGCATTAAGTCTGGCATAACCTGCAAAACCCAAACGATAACTTGGTGTACGAACACCTGCTGAAAACTCATTACGAACGCGAACCGTGAAATCGGGAATTATAGAAATGGCTACTGGCGATTTATAGCTTCCCAATAGCATGTAAGTAGTGGTTAAGCGCCCGTTAATTACATATTTTGCTGGCGCACCAATTTCTCCTCCTGGCGATGTATAGGCCAAATCTGCATTTTCTTTGTACAGTTCTATATAGGCTTTATTCGCAAACTCTCTTTTTGTTGATAAAGAATCTTTGTCAACATTTTGCGCTGAAACATATAGAGTGCAAAAATTAAAAAATATAAGTGAGAGGAGATGTATTTTCATTGAACAATAAACGTTAGTTTTTGCTTAACGGTTTTATATTTTTAAGAATTGGTTTTATAAAGTTAGATTGGAAATTAAGTTAAACAATTATATTCGTTTATAAACATTAAAAAATGGATAAGTTGCGCAAAGCGGGTAGTTACAAGCAACCGTATGACGACCGTTCCAAATTATGACAACGAAGAAAAAAATACTAATCGCAACTAAAATGAAAATGACAGACGAAGTTGTAAAACAGTGGACAAAACAAATGTGTGAACTCGGCTATAAATTTGACTGTGAATTTGACGGTTGGGGAACTGAACCAGACCAATAATAATTAAACGAAATGACACGGACGACAATCATGGCAGCTTGTAACAGGCGTTTGGCAAAAGTTGTGGGGCATAATTTGACGAAGATTGCGTAAAATCAAAATCTTGTACATATATTTGTACAAATTATTATAATTATGGTTGTCGCAAATATTTCGGATTTTAGAAAAGACATTAAATCTTATTTCGATAGAGTAGCAAAGAACTTTGAAACTCTAATTATAAATCGTGGAAAAGATTCGGGGATTGTAGTTATGTCTCTTGAAGAATATAATTCATTGATTGCAACAAATTACGAATTATCAAATAGAGCCAATGAAATTAGGTTAGATTCTGCAATTGATAAATTTAGGAAAGGAAATACGTTTTCTAAAGATTTAATAGAGGAATAAGATGAAATATGTATTTGTTGATGAATCCTGGGAAGATTATTTGTATTGGCAAAAAATAGACAAGAAGAAAATTAAAAAAATAAATGATTTACTCAAAGATATTTCAAGAACTCCTTTTGAAGGCATTGGAAAACCTGAACCATTGAAACATAAATATGCTGGATTTTGGTCGAGAAGAATTGATGATGAGCATCGATTAATTTACAGGTTTATGGATGATGAAATTCAAATTTTGAAATGTAGACATCATTACGATTAATATTAGTTAACAGCATTTTTACGCAATTTCCCATGACTTGCGAAAAACTAATTATAGAATGGGGAAAAGGAGTAGTTAATTTTGTATTTTTAAAATACAATTCTAAGTTGCTTTTGATGATAAGCTATTCAACAAAGATTAGAATGCAAAAAACGACACGCCATTGTAAATGGTATATATCAAAGTAAGCACCAATAAAACTGCATATAGCAAATTTGTGCTAAAATCTGCCAATACCCAAAGGCTCTGCGTCAATGTAAAGCAAACCGTCAAAGAGAAAATTAGCTTAAAATCGATAAAATAGACGTAAAAAAAATTAAAAAACTATCTATTTAATACACATAAGTTAAATTAGAAAGATTTCAATCTGCTTATATTTACTATTTTGGGATAAATAAATAGTTTTATGAGCAGTCTAAATCTTATTCCAACAAATAAAATAGTCGAGGCTGACGTTAAGAAAATCCTTGGTGGCTTAACAAGCAAATACCTGAAATATACAGCACAATGGCTAAAAGATTATACTTTAGCTTGTTCTATCCATTTGTAATTGAAAAAAACGTACGAAGAGCTTTGGTACTTATGGGGTCAAGACGTGTAGGTAAAACCGTGATGTTATTTCACAGCATACAGCAATTATTGACTGAAAAAGTAAATCCTCAAAAAATATTCTTCATAGGCATAGACAATCCAAATTATGTGCATTTAAGTTTAGAGGATATTTTAAATCTATGTAAACAATTGCTACAGCAAGACAATCTCAACGGATGTTATGTTTTTTTTGACGAAATACAATACCTGAAAGATTGGGAACGTCACCTTAAAGTGCTTGTTGACTCTTATCCCGAAACTAAATTTATTGTATCAGGTTCAGCAGCAGCAGCCCTAAAATGGCATAGTACAGAAAGTGGGGCAGGAAGATTTACCAATTTTATGCTGCCGCCGCTTACATTTCAGGAAAACATCTACTGACCAATCGGAAATAAAACAAATAGATGGGTTATTGTTTTCATTTTTACCTGCATCAATTTATAGTTACAATATTGGTGATATAACATTGAAAATGAAGAACCAAAATTAATAAGGAGAATAATGAATGCGCAACGGCATCTAAAAGAAATTGGCTGTTCAGTGGTTTAAATGAAGCTTTGTGCTTCGTACCAAGTTTTGAGGTGGCTTACATAGATTTATTTACTTGTTCGAGTTCTTTATCCTTTTTTGATGCAAAAGGAATGGGATTTTGTCGGCCAAAATTTTTAATCTTTGATATCTCATCTCAGCAGATTTATGAGGAGCAAAAAATTTATTCGCCAGATGTAATATTTCCAATAAGCCGTAATTTAATTGATGAATATCATAAAATTAGATTTTCTCTGTTTAATAATAAACAAATACAATACATCATTCATTTTTTAGAATTTGGTTTAGATGAAATTATTGCAAAGCACAAAGAATATTCAGCGAATTATGGTTCAATAATAGATTCTCTGTATTCAGACAATATTTTTTTAGAGCTTAATAGCGCTATACAAGAATGGTAACAGAAATTGATTTAATAGAATTGTCAATAACAAGTTTCAGAATTGCCATTGTGATAATTGGAAAAACAATAAATTTTATTAAATTTTTGGAGTAAGCAATATATTAAAAATGAAAAAAGACGAAAATAAAGGAAATCTATCAGGCGCTACTCCGTTTGCACAAACCTATTTTCACGGAACAAAGGCCGACTTAAAAATTGGAGACCTTATAAAAGTTGGGTTCAACTCTAATTTTGGGCAAAGGAAAAATGCTAAATATATTTTTTTATCAGCTACGCTAGATGTAGCAATTTGGGGTTCTGAACTCGCTACCGGAGAAGGGACAGGTAGAATTTATTTAGTTGAAGCAACCGGACCAATTGAAAACGATCCGGATTTAACGGACAAAAAATTCCCTGGCAATCCAACCATGTCTTATCGATCAACGCATCCTTTTAGAGTTGTTGGAGAGGTTACAATTTGGCAGGCACACCCACAGGAACAAATAAAAGCTATGGAAGATGCATTAGTTAAACTTAGAGAACAAGGCATTAACTCGCTAAACGACGAATTATAAAGCAAATTTGGCTGAATTAAAAAGCAATGAATAATTAAAAAACTTTTATTTAACTCATATGAATGTAAAAGAACAAATTCTGGAATATATCAACAGCCAGTCTGAATCAAAACGTAAAGATATGCAAACACTACACAGCATAATTTTACGAGTAATGCCTTCGTGCAAATTATGGTTCTTAGATGGGAAAAACAGTGAAAATAAAACCGTTTCTAACCCTAATGTAGGATATGGTTTTTACAAAATAAATTATGCTGAAGGAAAGACCAAAGAGTTTTATCAAATTGGCATGAGCGCAAACAAAACCGGAATATCTGTTTATATTCTTGGTATTAAAGATAAGAAATACTTACTCCAAACCTATGGACAAAACTTGGGGAAGGCAACCATAAGTGGTTATTGCATTAAATTTAAAAAATTAGAGGATATAAACATTCATATACTTGAAGAAGCAATAATCTATGGCGCTAAGCAAGGGGAAATAACAAATCTATAACTGCGGCTACCTAGAACCGATTGGTTTTGTTTACCATTCAATAGTAGTTCCATTTTCCGTAGGATGCCCGGTACAAACCAAAACCCTACCCCTTTCCAATTCATCATCCATTAGTACTTCATTGTAATCCATTCTTACACCTCCTTTTGTACAATTTGCTACACAAGTGCTGCAAACACCACCGCGACAACTATAAGGCAATTTTATTTTATTTTCCAGCGCAACATCTAAAATTCGTTTTGGCCATGGAATATCAAGATTATAGGTTTCACCTTTAAATTTTAAGATAACAGAATAAGTATTTTTATCAACAAACTTTTCTGCAGAACCATCATCTTCATCTACCTCATCCTCGGGCAAAACAAAGGTCTCTCTTTTAATCTGCTTGATATCGAAACCCATGCCCAATAAGGTAATTCTACATAAATCCATGTAGATAATCGGGCCACAGGTGTAAAATAAACTATCCTTTCTATCGAAAACTAAATGCTCTTTTAAAAGTTTTTCGATATAAAATTTGTTTAACCTGGCTGTCATTAAGTTTTTGCTATTACTAAAAACCCATATTACTTTAAGCCTATCAGGATATTGTTGCTGCCAATGCATAATCTCATTATAAAATAAAGCATCGTCGATAGACCGATTACTATAAACCAAAGTGATTTTTGATTTCTGCTCTGTAACCAAAGCTGTTTTCATAATAGAAAACAAAGGTGTTATCCCAACTCCTGCTGCAAAAAGAAAAATATCACGTTCAAGATTCTCTTCAGGCAAATAACTAAACATACCTTGAGGTTCCTGAGCGAAAAGTATGTCGCCTTCTGAAGTTTTATGGTGCAATAATCTTGAAATCTCACCATTCTCGACTCTTTTTACCGTTATCGCTAAAGGTTCATCAACATCGGGAGAGCTGTTAAAAGAATAAGAGCGCCGGATTTCTTTATGTCTTCCTTGAAAAACCAATGAAATAAACTGTCCGGCAAGATATTTTGGATATTCAGCATCAACTGTTTTTAATTGAAGCGTTATATTATCACCTAGTTGATTTATAATTTTGTCTATTCGAAGTTTGAACATGTTGCAAAGAAAGTGATTTGGGAGGAAAGACTAAAGCTAAAAATCTGTTATTCTGAAGCTAAAAATTTTGGAACAAAAAAAACGTTCCGAATAAATCGGAACGCCTTACCAAATGCTCTTGTTTTTTATTTACTATTCGGCATTATATGCCAATAACTCTTTCGGTTTAGCATAACCATAGCGAACAGGGTGTTCAATAATCTGTTTCATCGAAATTACTTTATAAACGTAACCACCAGTTTCACGGTTAAGTCTCATTTTGTAGTAATTGTCTTGATTTTGATTATTAATCTGTTTGCGTAAACGGCCATCGCCAACATTATATGCCGCAGCAACTAATGTCCAGCTCTCTAAACCTTTATACATTTCTTTAATGTATTTGCAAGCAGCCACGGTAGATTTACGCAAATTATAGCGTTCATCTGTTGCTCCGTTAACTCTTAAGCCATAAGAACGTGCTGTACCAGGCATAAATTGCCAAACACCTGCAGCGCCTTTTGGCGAAACTCCGGCTTGCATACCCGATTCTACTAAAGCTAAATACTTAAAATCATCAGGAATTCCATAAGCAGCTAAAATTGGTTCAATAATCGGAAACCATTCGGCAGCTTTGCGCTGTAAACGATGGGTTTGCGTATTGCCATAACTATGAGCTGCAAGGATTTTTTTCATTTTGCGCTCAACCTTTTTATCGCCTAATGGCAAGGTTTCTTCGGCAAAATTTAACTGCGCCATTAAAGATTTTGGCTCTTCTTCCGGCTTTTCAGTTGGGGGTATTGTAGTGTTTAATTTTTCTTCTTTTAAAAGACTTTTTTGTGCTAAGGGCATTTGGTAAGCGAACACTTTTGCCATAATAAATAGTGCTGCCACTACCGAAAATGGTACGATGTGTTTCTTTATCATCTTCCTCCTTTTTTTGGTGAACTTATAAAAAACGTTTGCAAAGGTAAAAAATAATAACCAGACTACCAAGCAGTTACAGGATTAAGTGCAAAAATCGACCTCTAATGCCCTTTAAACGTGGATTTTAAATTTTGATTTTCGCAGCATTTTACCTACATTAGAGGCTATTTTTTGATAAAATTTTATCAACTCTTCTGATTGTTAATTTCAGCAATTTTACATAAATTTGCAGCCCGCATTTCAGGTGCGACTAAAAGTGTATCATGATAAATAAAAACAACAGGAACAGTCGGGATGACAAGTCCAATTCGGGAAGCCGAAAAACCGAAGGCAGAAGTAGCGCAGGCGGTTCTGACAGAAAGAGATCAGAAGACAAAGACAGTAAATTCAAAAAATCATCCGATTCTAAAACCGGCTTCAGACCTAGAAGCACAGATGGTAAAGATTTCAAATCAAAATCATTCGGAGATAAAAAAGATTTTAAAACAAGAGGCGACAGAGATTTCAAATCGAAAGATGGAGAAGCTAAAGGATTTAAATTCGGAGATCGCGAATTCAAATCTAAAGATTCAACTTCAAGAGGTAGCGAACGCGAGTTTAAGCCAAGAGAAGGTGGCTCTAGAGATTACAAGCCAAGAGGCGACCGTGATTTTAAACCTAGAGAAGGCGGTTCGAGAGATTTCAAACCTAGAGGGGATAGAGATTTCAAATCTAAGGATGGAGACTCGAGAGACTTTAAACCAAGAACAGGAGACAGAGATTTTAAATCAAAAGAAGGTGGCGCAAGAGATTATAAACCAAGAGGAGAACGCGATTTCAAATCTAAGGATGGAGATTCGAGAAATTTTAAACCGAGAACTGGCGACAGAGACTTCAAACCTAAAGAAGGCGGATATAAAGATTTCAAATCTAGAGGCGGAAGAAATGACGACTTTAAACCTAGCGCAGGAAGTTCTAGAGATGTAAAACCAAGAGAAGGTGCTGATAGCAGACCTTTTAGAAAACGTGAAGAAGCACAGCCTAGAGATACAGAATTTAACCGTGAGGAAAGAACTGTAATTAAACAAGGACGTAAAACAAATGAAGACAAAGGCTTAATTCGCCTTAACAGATATATTTCCAATGCAGGTATTTGCTCTCGCCGTAAAGCGGATGAGTTAATTGCAGCCGGCATTATTACGGTAAATGGTGAAGCGGTGACGGAATTAGGTCATAAAGTAGATCCGGCGAAAGACCAGGTTCGTTATAATGGCGAATTACTTAAACGCGAAAAGAAAGTTTACGTATTACTTAATAAACCTAAAGATTATATCACTACAACCGACGACCCTCAGGAACGCCGTACAGTAATGCAATTGGTAGACAAAGCTAGTCGTGAGCGTATTTACCCAGTTGGTCGCTTAGATCGCAATACAACGGGCTTATTATTGATGACAAATGATGGAGATTTAGCCGATAAGTTATCTCACCCAAAAAATGGCATCACTAAAATTTACAACGTAGAATTAGATAAATCTTTATCACAAGGCGATTTAAACAAAATTCAGTTCGGTTTAGAATTAGAAGATGGTTTAATTAAACCCGATAACATTTCTTATGTTGCTGGTGGAACCAAAAAAGAAATCGGCATTCAAATTCATAGCGGGAAAAACCGTATTGTTCGTCGTATATTCGAACACTTAGGCTATAATGTAGAAAAATTAGACCGTGTTGTTTATGGTAATTTAACCAAAAAAGATTTGCCTCGTGGAAGATGGCGTTATCTTGAAGAACATGAATTAATTCAGATTAAACATCTTATTAAATAAATATTTGAAGGCAATCGAAAGATTGCCTTTTTTGTTAGTCGCATTTTTTGCCATATTTGTTATCAATCAAAATCACATCCATGAAAAAGTACAATCTTCTGTTGTTGTTTATGTCTTTATCAGTAATTGCGCTAGCTCAATCTAATTACAACCTTTTAATTGGCACGTACACCAATACAGGTAAAAGCGAAGGCATTTACACTTATAATTTCAACACTATAAATGGTAACACCAAATTAAAGCAAATAACGAAGGGTGTTGCAAACCCAAGCTATTTAGCACTTTCGCCCGATAAGAAATTTGCTTATTCAGTTAACGAAACTGGAAATACAAGCACAGTTAGCGCTTTTAAATTCAATGCAATAACAGGAGCATTAACCTTTTTGAACAAAGTTGATAGTGAAGGCGCAGACCCTTGTTATATCACCGTAGATAATGATAATGTTATTGTAGCCAATTACAGCGGAGGAAGTCTTGCTGTTTTCAAACGTAAAACAAATGGCGCTTTAAATAGTGCGGCTTTAGTTATAAAACATACTGGTAAAAGCATCGATCCGAAAGGCAGACAAGAAAGCGCTCACGTTCACATGGTGAAATTTACTCCAGATAAAAAATTCTTAATCGTAAACGACTTAGGCGAAGACCTAACTTACATTTATGCCTATAGCCCTAAAAGCAAAGACAAGATTTTGACGATAAAAAATGTTCTAAAAACAAAAGCTGGCACTGGACCAAGGCACATTACTTTCAGTCCGAATGGTAAATTCGCCTATTTAGCTCACGAATTTAATGGCAGTATTACTGGCTTCTATTATAACAATGGAACTTTAAACAAAATACAGGAAATTGGCACTACGCCAAAAGATTTTGCTGGTAAAATTGATGGTGCCGACATTCATGTTTCTGCTGATGGAAAATTTTTGTACGAAACCAATCGTGGCGATGCCAACAGTATTTCAGTATTTTCTATTTTATCTACAGGCATACTAAGATTTGTTGAAACGGTAAGCACTTTAGGAAAAGGGCCACGAAATTTTTCTATAGATCCAAGCGGCAAATTTTTATTGGTTGCGCATCAATATACAAACGATGTAGTAATTTTTAAGCGTAATACAATTACCGGAAAACTTACAGATAGCGGAAAAAGAATCGAAGTTGGCGCTCCGGTTTGCCTCGTATTTACCAAATAATACTTGCAGATGGAAAATTTCGATTGGACAAGCTTCACTATAAAAATCGCCATAAAAAGTGATTCTAAAACCATTTACAATGCCTGGACAAAAGCTAGCGAAATAGAAAAATGGTTTTTAAGTGATGCAGAATTTACTGACGAAAATAACACTGCACTAAACAAAGCCCAAAATGCTTTAAAAGGAGATAATTACAAATGGATTTGGTATTTGTATGATGATGTTGAACGGGGAAAAATTACAGAAGCTAATGGTTCAGATTCTTTTGAATTTACCTTTGCTGGAGCATGTTTAGTTAACATTAAGCTCACCCAGCAGCATGAATATACAATCGTGGAGCTTACCCAGAAAAATATCCCGACTGATGATAACTCTAAAAGAAATATTCGCTTAGGCTGCCACAGCGGCTGGAGCTTTTATTTAGTTAATCTTAAATCCGTTTACGAAGGCGGTTTAGATTTAAGGAATAAGGATAATCGGTTTAAACCAATGCTAAATAATTAAGGTATAAAAAAAGCTTCCAAAAAAAATCTGGAAGCTTTTATATTTTTAAGCAGGTTCTGCAACCTTAACTACGTTGCGATATGGAAACGAACTACAAATATGACGGCGAGCAAAACGGCCCGGCGAATCTGCATTAACCAATTTAACATAAATTGCTTTTGGCACATCGAAATATTCGTAAGCACTGCCATCAAAAAACTGAATATTTAAAACAGACTGCTTGTATTCAAAATCTAAAATATTAGATGTTGTGATTGTTTGTGTATATGTTTCTATATTCTGCTCGCATGTTTCTGGTGCAATACTAACTAGAAAATGGTAAGCTTCGATAATTTCTTTACTTCTTGCCTCTGCTGCTAATTTTTCTTCTTCTACCTGAAATTTATCTGGGTGGAATTCTTTCATCATTGTGCGGTAAACCGACTTAAGAACTGCAAGCTCTGCCGTTTTATCTACGTTTAAAAGCTTTCTGTAATCAACTATTTTTTTCATTTGCCGCAAAGGTACGATTTATAATGATTTGATTTTTAGAAAGTTTTGTTTTTGTAAGTATTTCTTTTCTAAGACTTTGGCACCAACCCTTAAGCAAACAAAAATTCCTGCTTCTATTTGAATAAATTTCTAATCTAAATCTTGGCTATTTACCAGCGATTTTGCATTAGCTATTAACTTAGTCCATCTTCTTGCATGTACAAATGTCAAATGAACCTCGAATGACTTTTTTGCTGTATATAAAATTAGCTAAAACTACTTTGGCAAGCCATTTTCAGGTTTTAAATCCTCTAAAATCGGATCAATCACAGATTTAACCGTTTTATGCATTATATCGTTTTTTTGTTCAAAAATTACAATACTATTTGCACCAGCTTTTAACCAACAGCCCGGAACATAAAGAGTTTGTTGAGGACCAACACTCCAATAACGACCTATATTTATACTATTTATAAAAACAATTCCTTTTCCCCAATCACGCATATCTAAAAAAGTATCTCCTATTTTATTAATCGTAAAACTACCTTCATAAATAGTCGGCTTACCTGCCGTTGCGGTATTCTTTTCAGCGGATAAGTTAGGTACAACATCCATTGGCAGTTTATACATATCCCAATTACCTGTAATGGTTTGACCATTTATTACCACTGGTGAAATAATTCCCTTCGAACTCTCAATAATTTTAGCTCCATAGTTTATTCGCCCCATATTTTCGACAACAATATCTAGAGTGGCATTAAATGGAATATCAATTTCGCAATCATACTTTTTGTAATAGCTATTCAATTCTGCAACCTTGGCTCCATTAACATAAACAATAGCATAATCTCTCAACCCGTTTAATTCTAATTTACCACTTATTGGTTGTTTAAATTTTTTGCTATACCAAACATAACCATACCCTTGGTTAAGCGCTTCGAAAGTTAAGGGCTTGTCATCATTAACAGGTTTAATTTTATTTTTGACATCTTCTAAATCAACCGCTTTTGTTAAGTTGATATCAGGAATGGCAATAACCGGAATCTTTGCCGGAACTGCGGGTGTTTCCAGAGTTTTTAATAAATCACGTAGCGCATTATATTTTTCGGTTGCCCAGCCAGCTTCACTAATCGGGGCATCATAGTCATAACTCGTTAAATCTGGTTGAATATCATGTTTATTATCATAATTAGCTCCAGAGGTAAAACCAAAATTTGTACCGCCATGTACCATATAATAGTTAAATGAAACGCCACCATCGAGATATTTCTGAGTTTGCTTAACTATACCTGCTGTAGATACCTTTGGAAAAGGTTCAGCCCAATGATCTAACCAACCAGGATAAAACTCGGCAACCATATAAGGCCCTTTACCGCCATTATACTTATTAACAACCTCTTTAAGTTTTGCAACATCGTCTTCGCCATTTGCTGTTGGTAAAGCGCCAGGTAATGCCCCTCCCTCAAAAAGCCAGCTTCCATCCGAAGTGAAAAATGGCACATTAAAACCAACATCCTTTAATTGCTGAAAAACTGCAGCACTATACTTTTTGTGTTCTTCCAAAGCAATATCTTTACGTTGGGCTACGTAAGAGCCAAATTCATTTTCTCCCTGAACCATTACAATTGGCCCACCATTAGTAACCAGGAGATTTTTAACCTGACCATATAGAGCTGTAAAATAAGCCTTTGTTGTAGATAGATATTGTTCATTATTGCCTCGAATAACCATTCCTGGTACTTTTTGCAAAAACCAAGGGTAACCACCAAATTCCCATTCGGCACATACATATGGCCCCGGACGAAGAATTACAAATAGTCCTTCCTCTTGTGCAGTTTTAATATATTCTGCAATATTGCGATTGCCGGATGTAAAATCCCAAACACCTGGTGCTGTTTCATGGTAATTCCAAAAAACATAAGTTGCCACGGCATTTAAGCCCATAGCTTTCATCATCTTTAACCGATGGCGCCAGTAAGGTTTAGGAATACGTGCATAATGCATTTCACCACTATGTATTTGCACAGGTTTTCCATCTAACAGAAAATTTCCATCAGCAATTGCAAAAGTATGTTTTGTGGATGTCTTTGTTTGTGCGCTTAAATTAAAGGTAATGCTTAGCAGCAAAAACAAAGTAGAGATTTTGGTTTTCATTTGTGTTTAAGTGTTTCTAAAGGTCTGATTTTCGAATAAAAAACTTTATTCTCCGAGCATATTTTTTTAAAAAAAAACACTATCTACAATTAGATTTTAAAAAATCTAGTTGTTTTTATCTTTTTCTAAATAAAATCTTCGTAATCAAAGCAAACGTTTGATTACGTTCTACGCTTCAAAAACGAAGATTTTCAGTTTAAAAAATACGCTCAAGCCTTTAAAATAAGCGATTAAGCTAGAAAAAACAAATTTTTAATATTTGCTTTGCAATGAATTTTCGATGACTTCTTTATAAAAATCTATGTACGATGGAAGTATTTTTTTCAAATCGAAATCTTGAGCTCTTAAAAATGCATTCTCTTTAAACTGCTTTAAAGTTGCATCATTTTCTAAAATTAATATTGCATTGGCAGCCATATCTTCAACATCTCCAACATTGCTCATATAACCGCAAAAACCATCTACATTCAACTCTGGTAAACCACCTGCGTTAGTTGTAATTGCTGGCACTTTACATGCCATTGCCTCTAAAGCTGCTAAACCGAAACTTTCAGATTCTGATGGCATTAAGAACAAATCAGAAACGGAAAGAATTTCTTCTATAGCATCTTGCTTACCTAAAAAGCGAACATGATCACAAATGCCCAAACTTCTACAAAGCTGTTCATCATAAACACGCTCTGGCCCATCGCCAACCATTAATAGTTTAGAAGGAATTACAGCTTGTACTTTTTCAAAAATCCGAATAACATCAGCAGTACGTTTAACCTTGCGAAAGTTAGAAGTATGAATTAAAATACGCTCGTTATTTGGCGCAATTGCCTTTTTAAAGTGGTCTTTCGCCTGTAAACTAAAGCGACTAAAATCTATAAAATTCGGTATAACCTTAATTTCTTTGGTAATTTCAAAATGGCGGTAAGTATCATCTTTTAAATCCTGCGATACGGTTGTAACACCATCGCTTTGATTTATGGAAAAAGTAACGACGGGTTTATAAGTCGGGTCTTTACCAACTAGCGTAATATCAGTTCCATGTAGAGTGGTAACAACCGGAATGTGAATGCCATAACTGGCCAAAATTTGCTTTGCCATAAATGCGGCAGAAGCGTGTGGAATAGCGTAATGAACATGCAGAACATCCAATTGCTCAAAACGAACAACATCTACTAGTTTACTTGCTAAAGCCGATTCGTACGGAGCATAATCAAACAAAGGATAATCTCTAACCGAAACCTCGTGATAAAACAAGTTTGCAGAAAAGAAATCGAGCCTTGCCGGCTGACTGTAGGTGATAAAGTGAACTTGATGACCTTCGTTGGCAAGAGCTTTACCAAGCTCGGTTGCAACTACTCCACTACCACCAAATGTAGGGTAGCAAACAATTCCTATCTTCATTATAAATGTATTGTTGTTACCGCAAATGTAGCCGATTTTAATCTATTATGCGTGTCGGTTTATTGCAATAAAAAAGAATAGATTTTAAGTAGATATTTTTCACTTATTGAAAAGCAAAAACAGAAGCGTTTAGTAACGAAAGTCCCGTTTTCCGCTTCAAATCCTCGTGCCTAGCTCCCCCAATCTTCACTGCGGGTTTTCTGCTGCAACCGGGTTTATAAATTCTTGGCATCTACAACTCTATCTTCTGGCTCATACATTACAAAACGACTAGGAGAGTAGTCTCATTCTGCTGATGAAATTGTGATCTGGTAATTTAGTTTAGCAAAACAATTTTTAAAAAATGTATTACTTCGTGATGAAAATTAATAATGAGGCCAACTTTTGGTCTATCAGTAACTAATTGTTCAAAAACTTTCAAATCGTAATCATTAAGCTGGTAGGGAACTGATTTTATCTCTACAATTACATTTTCATTAATTACAAAATCTGCATAAAATTTATGCTGTAAAATAATTCCGTTAAAGTTGAAAAGGTATCCTTTCTGAGCTTTATAATCGAAGCCATTATATTTCAATTTCGCTTCAAAAGCAATTTTATAATCCGAATCATGCTTCCCATATCCTAAATTATTATGAACTTGGTCTGCTATTTCTACTAGGGAAAGACATTCCTTTTTGAGAAAAAATTCTTCTTCCCGATGGTTTTTAACCATATTAAAAAGAGAGGTAAAACAGTAATAAACTACGTAAATGACAGCACGTAATCTTTAACTATGAACTAATATTTATTTATAACTGTAAGCTATTTGAGGCTTCTTATAGCTCAGTTTTCTTTCCTCACCTTGAATTTGCGTACGAAGGTCTTCAACTTTGGCAATCTGCTTATTAAAGCGTTCTAAAGCTTTTATAGCGTTTTCTGAATCGCTTTTTGCTTTCTTAGAAAACTTTTCCATCGCTTTTAAATCTACGGATGTACCTGAAGTTGTTTTTGCACTATTATTATTAGACTGCTCTGCAGATGCCTTTGCAATACCATTTGCCTCGAGTAATTTTAACCTTAGTTTTTCAACTTCTTCTTCTTCTTTAGCTTCCTCAATTTTAAGTTTTAAAACTTTTATACTACTTTTTAGCACTTCAATTCTGTTAGTTAATATACCAACTGAATCTTTTGAAACCTTTGGAGTATAGCTTTGAGCCATAACCGAAGTTGAGGCGCCAAGAGCAAAAAGAATAAATAAGATTTTTTTCATATTGTTATGTTTTATAACATAATCCAATATGTGTGCCTTAATAAAAAAGCAGCTTAAAAGCTAAGAAAGCAGAATTAGCGGTTAAAAGAAAGGAATTCTTGATGAATTTCGAGAAAAAAATTCCCCACAAGAAAAGTAGCTATTTCAGCTTTTTCATTTCATCTTTTATAACAAGGAGCAATTCATTCGGTCTTTGGGTACCTATAAAATATTCTAATCCATCACGATCGGTTAAAACAACGGCATCTTTGCCCGAAGAATAAAAACGGATAGTTCCTTTGGTGTGTAAATTATAAACCGGATTATTAAAATAATACCGGCTATAAGTAGCTTTTTTAACTTCAACAATACTATTTAAATCAATTTTAACCCTTTTAGTTGTCCAAAGTCCATCCAGAATCAAACTGCCGTTATCTACAACAATTTTATATTGAATAAGAAAAAGCAGTAACATCGAAACACCAATTATACCAAATCCCACTACTAAAAATAAATCTTGTGTATTATCTCTATCGCGTTCGTAAACATAAGCTGCAAAACAAAATGCAGCCATAATCAACCTGATGAAAATGCGAACATAATCTCTGCCAATGTATTGTTTTTCGATGTATGCGTATCTGCTTTCCACTTATTTAATTTTGAGTTCGAATATAGCAACTTTTTTTGTTGACTTTGATAATTTGTAACGGTTATCCTGTCGCATACCTGCAATCCAAATAATATCTCCATTTCCATTTACTAAAATTGGGATACTACTTTTCAAATGTAATGGTACTTTCTCATCAATAAAAAAGTCACTAATTTTCTTAAATCCACGCATTCCGAAAGGAATAAACTTATCCCCATTTTGCCAGTTTCTTACAATTAATGGAAAAAGCAAGAGATTGGCATCGGTAAAAATTTTATGTTTATTATTATCAAATCTTAAATTATCAGAAAAGCTGAATTCAAATAGATTACCATTAAATTCGAAAGAATTTTCGTTTGAATGAATTAGTATATGCCGATTGTCATTAGGTTTTATTTTACTGACAATTAGATTATTACGATCAATAATAGCTTGACAATTTTGACTTAAAAATTTTACCCCGCTTTGTTTATCAAGCCCTGCAATAATCTCTTCTACAACCTGCTCAATGAACCCAAAAGGCTTCAATAGCTCATAAAGCAGTAGTTTTTGAGGCTTTAAACATTTAATATCATCAATTGCAATATAAGCCCCATCAGGTTTTTCTACAATCAAATTAGCTTTTAATTCTTCAATATGAAGGCTCAAAAATGCTTCTATATCGGCGAAACGAGCAATATTCTGAGCAAAAGTTTGCTCAAGATTAGGATTCATCTGCTTTAAATGAGGAATTACATCTAAACGTAGCTTATTACGAAGGTAATTTGTGCTGGCATTGGAACTATCTTCAACAAAATTGATATGATTATCATCAATAATCTGGTTAATTTCATCTCGGTTTAAAAACAATAGTGGTCTAATTAGTTTATTTCGTTTAGGTAAAATTCCATGTAAACCGCTAATACCAGTTCCCCTAACTAAATTAATCAGCACGGTTTCAACAGCATCATTTCTATGTTGGGCTAAAGCGATAAAATCGTAGCCCTCTTTAATGCTTATTGTTTCAAACCAGTTATAACGCAAATCTCTTGCAGCCATCTGTGTAGAAATTTTATGTTCAGCTGCATATTTTTTGGTATCGAAATGCGTTACATAGAAAGGTAGACTTAAAGAATGGGCAAGCATTTTAACAAAGTTTTCATCACGCTGTGCTTCGTCTGCCCTTAAATTAAAATTGCAATGTGCTACACCAACATCAATACCAATCGCTTTAAAAAGATGCAACATTAACACCGAATCTTTCCCTCCACTAACAGCCAATAGAATTCTGTTTCCCTTTTTAAACAGATCTTCTTGCTCAATAAAATCCTGAAATTGTTTTAAGGGTAACATCCACCAAAAATATTTAATTTTAACCAGTTTCCAACGTTCGGAACAAAAAACTAACTTTGTAGAGTGCAAAAAATATTTGTCTTTCTTTTTTTTCTGATTTGCCCCGTATTTTTATTCGGTCAGCAAAAGGGTTCTATTATAAAAATCATTAGCTCTACTCAAATTACTGGAGATACGAAAAAGAAAGTTTCTTATCTAAAAAACCCTGTTTTCCAGCAGGATAATGCAACGTTAACTTGCGATAGTGCAGTTCTTTACACCGAACGTAATTATTTTGAAGCCTATAAAAATGTTCATATCCAGCAGCTAACGACTGATATTTATTCGGATGAATTGGAATATGATGGAAACAAAAAGCAAGCTCATTTAACTGGAAATGTTAAAATGGTTGATCCAAAATCGATCTTAACAACAAATGTTTTAGATTACAATACCGCGAGTAAAATAGGAACCTATACTACTGGCGGCAAAATTGTAACCCAAGATGTAACCCTTACCAGTAAAAACGGCTATTATTTCAGCAATAGTAGCGATGCTTATTTCAGATATAATGTTTTAGTTGTTACGCCTCAGAGTACCATTAAATCGGATACGATGCGTTATAACCTCGACACAAAATGGACTTACTTTTACGGACCAACAAATATTAAGGGGAAAGATGATAACCTGTATACCGAAAACGGAGCATATAATACGCTAAGTGAGGATGCTTATTTTGGGAAGAAAAATTTGTATAGTCAGGGTACAAAATCGCTAAAAGGCGATAGCTTATATTATTATGGTAAAGTAGGTTACGGTAAAGCGGTTAAAAACATTGTATTTACCGATAAAAAAGATGGCACAAAAATGTACGGGGATTTGGGCTATTATTATAAAATAGACCAGCGTACACTTGTAACACGAAATGCCTTTGTAGATTTTATTTCAGGCGATTCAGTAACCATTAAAGATAAAAAGGTACCAGATACGTTACGCTTAGGTGCAGATACGCTCGAAACACAAATGGTTTTACAGAAAACATTAAAGCTTGTTCCCAAAATTTCTGTTAAGGCTGATAATCAAATTGGTGAAGATGAAGACGAAACGGAGAAACCAGTCAAATCAAGTACAGAAGCCAAAGTAGCGCCTAGTTCAAATAAACCACAACAACCTTTATCTAAAAACGGAAAAGAACCGAAAAATAAAAAAGGCGATAAAAAATCGTCCGAAAAACCCGACGATTTACCCATTAATATTCCAGACAGCTTAAAGCTAAAAGCAGATTCTAGTGCAAAAAACGTGATAAAGACAGATAGTTTGCAGAAAATTATTTTAGATAAAAAAAATACAGACTCTACTGCAAAGATTATTGTAAAAGCTAAAGATAGCTTACAAAAAAAGAAGCCATTAATTACTGAAGCATTTAAGAAAATTCCGAAAGCGAGTGTTGATACCCTCTTAAAACAATTGGATAAAAAAGGAACGAAAGATACTTTAAATAAAGCAACAGCTAATTTAAAACTTAAAATAAAGACCGATTCAGTCTTCAACCCTGCCGATACGGTTCAAACTCGGTTGATAAAAGCTTATCACAATGTGAGGATTTTTAAAAGTAATATTCAGGCTAAAACAGACAGCTTATTTTACACAGCAGCAGATTCTACTTTACGATGCTTCGGAAACCCAATCATATGGTCGGAAGGCTCGCAAGTGGTAGGCGATACCATTTATGTTCAGTTTAAGCAAAACAAATTAAATAATTTACAAGCTTTTAGAAATGCGTTTTTAGTTAATACCCCTGCCGATTCGTTAAGGTTTAATCAAATTAAAGGCCGCTACATGACTGGCTTTTTCGCTGAAGGAAGGTTAAAAACTTTATATGTTGATGGGAATGCAGAGAGCATTTACTTTACACAGGACGATAGTACAAAAGTTTATAAAGAAATGAACCAAACGGTGAGCAGCCGTATTAAATTCATTTTTAAAAATAACGATATTGACGATATTGTTTATGTTAACAATATTGAGGGTGCACTTAATCCTGAAAGTAAAGTTGAAAGGGATAATGTACTAAAAGGATTTTCGTGGAAACCGAAAGAAAGACCAAGATCTAAGAAAGAGGCTATTGGTGCATCAGGAAAGGCAAAAGTTAAAGCTAAAGTTCCAGCGGTTAAGTCTGTTAATTCGGCTGCAAAACCTGGCCCAGCAAAGCCTGTAAAATCACCTATTGAAAAGTCCGTTACCCCAAAAGCTATTTCAAAAACGGATTCACTTCCTAATTTTGGGATTAAACCTATTTTCCCGAAAAAAGATTCTGTTAAAACCGAAAAACTTCCAATTAAGCATTAGTTTGTTTTTTCAAAAAAGCCATCATCTTTTGCAAAGCAATTGCTCTATGGCTGATTTTATTTTTCTCATCCATACTCATCTCAGCAAAGGTAATATCATAACCATCTGGTTGAAAAATCGGATCGTAGCCAAAACCTTTTGAGCCAGAAAGTTCTGTTCTTATTGTTCCATTGATAACGCCTTCGAACAAATGATTTACGCCGTTTTGAATTAAAGAAATCACAGTTTTAAACCTGGCATTCCGGTTTTCTATACCCGCTAACTTTTGCAAAACCAGATTAATGTTATCCATACTATCCCTACTTCCAGCGTATCTGGCAGAGTAAATGCCAGGTTCATTATTTAAAGCTTCAACTTCTAAACCGCTATCATCAGCAAAACAATCTAAATTATAATGTTCAACAACATAGCTACTCTTTAATGTCGCGTTACCTTCAAAAGTATCAGCAGTTTCTGGAATATCAGTAAAACAACCAATATCTTCCAAATTAAGTACTTCGTAAATGCCGTTTAGTGCTAAACGAATTTCCTCCGTTTTGTGTTGATTATTTGTAGCGAAAACAAGTTTTTTCATGCGGAAAATTAAAGTTGTTTTTAATAACGAAGAGGGTTTTATTTAATCTTCTGAAGATTTCCCCAAAGAGATTTTTTTGAAGATAAATCACTATCCAAAGGATGAAGATTTGGAGCAAAAATAATTCTGGTCGTTTCATAAAGAATGATTTCTCCGGCCCAGGTTAAATTGAGTTTCAAATGAGTTGCCTCTACACCAAAAGAAAGCATAATCTGTGGCTTAAAAAACTGCTCTAATTCTGCAAAAGTAGCTCCCGAATAATTGGCATAATTAAGCAGAGCAAAATCAGGAGTACTTAAATCAATTGCTTTTACAATTTTCCTTAGCAGTTCTCTACCTTGTTCGCTGCTCACATCGTAGGTCTCATCGTTCACTAAAATTAAAACCGATTTTTTATTTCCACCCAAAAATTTAAACGTTTTTTGTGGCAAAGGTTCTTCAACAATAGGCAGAATTTCCACCTTTTGAGCATAACTATCTGATTGATTTGATGGTTTTTGAGCAGGAATTATAGTATTTTCTACTACAATACCAGGAGCATTTTGTTCGATATTAGAAATAGAAATAATTGGCAAAACTGCTTCAGCTACAGCAGGAAGCTCGATTTTTACAGATTTATCTTCAACAACAAAAACATCATCAGTAAAAAATAATCGTAAAGCATTCTCATTGTTGGTAACCTGACTTTCCATTCGTATTTTTGCAGTATAATAATTTCTGTTAAAATTAGTTAAATATCTTATAATAGCCCCGCTTATTGTTACTTTTATCCTTTAAAATTTATAGAACCTTCTGTGTGAGAAAAGCTTATTGCTTATTTGTTTTCAGTTTGTTGTGTAGCTCAGTTTTTGCTCAAAACGTAGCCGTGATTAACAGTAAGCCTTTAAGTAGTAAGGAATTTATGTGGGCTTACAAAAAAAGTCACAACGGAAATACTCCATCAGATTATAATGATTTACTTTCTTATTTAAATTTATACATCAATTTTAAATTAAAAGTACTTGATGCCCGCGAAATGGGATTGGATAAAAACACAACTTATCAGGAAGAAATTAAAACTTATGAAAGCGCATTAGCAACCCATAAAAAAATAAGCAATACTGGTAAAGACTACGATTATTTGCTAACTGAATATAAAGAGGGTGTTTTAATGTTTAATGTTTCCGAACAAAAAATTTGGGAGAAAGCACAAGAAGATGAACAAGCGGTTGACGATTTTTATAGAAAGAACAAACAAAATTATAACAAACAATTAAGCGAAATAAGAGGTGAAGTAATAGCCGATTATCAGCAAAAACTGGAAGAGGATTGGTTAAAAAATCTTCGAGAAAAGTATCCAGTAAAGATTAATGAAAATGAGTTGAAAAAACTAGCGAAGCTATAAATAGAACTCCATTTAAATTAATTAATCAATAGTATTAAATTTGCAAAATATAATAAATAGAATGAAGAAAGTTTTTTTAGTAGTAACTGCTTTAATTAGCTTGTTTTTAAACAGCTATGCGCAAAAAAATAACATAGATAAAGTTGCTGCTGTGGTAGGTAATAACATTGTTTTATTATCTGATTTAAATCAACAATACACACAATATCTGTATCAGGGTAATCAACCCAATCCAAATATTAAGTGTATGATTTTACAACAAACATTAACTCAAAAATTACTTAAGCAACAAGCCGAAATCGATTCGGTTATGGTTGAAGATAATCAGGTTGATGATGAGGTTAACAGAAGAATGCGTTCGATGACGCAACGTGCCGGTGGGCAAGAGCGTTTGGAGCAATTCTTAAATAAATCTTTATTACAGTATAAAGATGAAATGAGACCATCGATTAAAGATGAGTTAATTGCACAAAAAATGCAGTCTAAAATTACAGAGCATATTAATGTTACGCCTATGGAAGTTGAAAAATATTTCAAATCGTTAGGTGATTCGCTTCCAGAATTTAACACCGAAATTGAAGTTGGTGAAGTTGTTTTAAACCCTAAACTAACTAAAGCGGAGAAAGAAAGATTTCATGATAAAATTGAAGCATTACGCTTAAGAATTAAAGGCGGCGAAGATTTTGGCGCTTTGGCAAAAGCCTACTCAGAAGACCCAGGTTCGGTTAGTGATGGTGGAGATTTAGGTTTTTTCGATAGAAGTATGATGGCCAAAGAATTTACAGCCTGGGCATTTAAGCTTAAAGCAGGTGAAATGTCGCCGGTATTTGAAACAGAATTTGGCTATCACATTTTACAGGTAATAGAACGCCGTGGAGAACAGGTTCATGCTCGCCACATCTTAATTATGCCGAAAAGTACGCCGGCAAGTTTGGATAGAACAAAACTTCATGCTGATAGTATTTACAATAACATCATAGCTAACAAATTAAGTTTCGCTGCTGCTGCAAATTTATATTCAGATAATAAAGAAACTAAATATAACGGCGGTATGATGCTTAATGCAGAAAATGTACAGTCTAGAACTACTTTCATTCCTGTTGAAAAACTGGAGCCAGCAGTATTTTTGGTTGTTGATACAATGAAAGTTGGTGGTGTTTCTAAACCAGAATTATTTACTGGAGCTGATGGAAAACAAGGATACCGTATTTTATATTTGAAATCAAAAATCCCGCCTCACAAAGCCAATTTAGCACAAGATTTCCCAAAAATTAAGGAAGCAGCACAAAGCGACAAAACAAATCGTACCTTAAGCGAGTGGTTTGAAAAACGTCGTGAAAGTACTTTCATTAAAATTGATGATGAATTTCAGGATTGTGACCAGTTAAAAATCTGGACTAAGAAAAATACAGAAACTAAATAACACCAATGCAGTATAAGAACGAAGTAGAAGCTGTAGATGCCCTTCATCAATCATTTAACAACATTAAAGCCGAAATAAGCAAAGTTGTAATTGGCCAGGATGACATTATAAAATCTGTTTTAATCGCTATTTTTAGTAACGGACATTGTTTGTTAGTTGGCGTACCCGGATTAGCTAAAACTTTACTTGTACAAACTGTTGCATCGGTTTTAGACCTTGATTTCAACAGAATTCAATTTACCCCCGATTTAATGCCGAGCGATATTATCGGCGCAGAGATATTGGGAGAAGACAGGCACTTTAAATTTATTAAAGGGCCTGTTTTTTCAAACATCATTCTGGCTGATGAAATTAACCGTACCCCACCAAAAACTCAAGCTGCCTTATTAGAAGCCATGCAAGAGAAATCGGTTACGGCAGCAGGTCAAACGCATACATTACCTAAGCCATTTTTTGTATTGGCAACACAAAACCCGATTGAGCAGGAAGGTACTTACCCCCTTCCAGAAGCGCAATTAGACCGTTTTATGTTTAACATTCAGTTAAATTATCCTTCTTTTGCAGATGAATTAACCATTGTTAAAAACACAACAAGCAATAAAGCTATTCAACTACAAAAAATCATCCATGCAGATGACATTCAATACTTTCAGAAATTAATTCGCGATATTCCGGTAACAGACAATGTTCTAGAATATGCGGTAAAACTTGCCGCAAAAACCCGCCCGAACAGCGAATTTGCAACCGAAGCGGTTAATAAATACATTAGTTGGGGTGCTGGCCCTCGAGCCTCTCAGTTTTTAGTTTTAGGTGCAAAGTGTCATGCAGCGATTTCAGGAAAATACGCCCCCGATATTGAAGATGTGCAGGCAGTTGCAGAACCAATTCTACGTCATCGCATTGTGCGTAATTATCGTGCCGAAGCAGAAGGTTTATCTATTGAGAAAATTATAAACGATTTATTGTAATCCTGCAAAATGGAACTAGTATTAATGGATTAGCTAGTTTATATAAATAAAATCCAAATCTTTATAATTTTAATTTTGTTACTATCTTTACCACACAATTACAAAGCATAATTTTTTAAATCAAAAATATTCGATATGTCAGCTCACGATTCACACGCACCAGTTCAGGAAACAAAAGGCATTTGGGCATTGCCATTAGCAGCTTGCATTTTGGCTTTAGTACTGCTAATTATTTTCACCAGACCAATTTTTAACCACGAAGAGGCTAATTCTTCACACGAAAAAACTGAAGCACCGACTCATCATGAGAAAACCGAGGCTGCAGAACCCCATCATTAAGAATTTTCAAAAATATAGTATAAAAGAAATGCGACGATTGATATCGTCGCATTTCTTTTATACGGTTATTAGGTTTTATTTAATCCGGTCGATTAAATTCGGATAATCAGTAATAACTCCATCTACACCTAAATCCATAAAATATTTTATTTCCTTTATCGTATTTACCGTCCAAGGGATAATTTTGATACCCATATCGTGACAACGATCGACCAAGCCCTTTCCTACCAAAACAGAATAAGGGCTATATATAGTCGGCTTAAAACCTAATTTTTCAATATAATCTTCAAACGGTTCTTTTTCGTCAATAAGCAATGAGGTTTGAATTTTAGGATATTTTTCATGCAAATATTGTAAAGTTCTCATATCAAAAGATTCGATAATTACTCTTTTAGAAAGCTTTTTGGAATTGATAACATCCATAATTAAATCAACAAATTCTGCTGGTTCGGGATGAAATACATTATCGCCATTTTTAATGGTTTTCGTTTCTATGCTATAAACTGGTTTTTGAAGCTTATTCTCTTTAACATATTCTTCAACAGCATCTATTGTTTCAGAAAGCAAAGGTTTTGACGCTTTATATTTCATTTGGCCAGGAAAACGGGTATGTACTTTACTTCCAACATCAAACTTCTTTATCTCATCATAATTCATTTTATAAATATTGAAATTCTTCTGGTCTTTAAGTGTAATTGCCTTTCCATTGGGTTGCAAAGAAATTTCGTTATTAAAATAAGGTTCTTGAGATAAAACCACTTGTTTGTCCTTAGAAATCACAGCATCCATTTCTAAAGTATGCACACCCAAATCCAAGGCTTTTAGCATCCCTTTAATTGTATTCTCAGGCATTATTCCTCTAGCGCCAGCTTTTCCCTGTACATCGAACTTTTGTTTTTGTGCAAAGCCATTTAAAAATAATAAAGTTAAGAGCAAGAAAAGGGGTATTTTTTTATACATGAAATTCGTTTTAGCAATAAACGTAAAATTAGAGATTTACTTATAAAAAAAGGGCTTTCTTTTTACAGAGAGCCCTTTTCAACATTCACATTATAATATTATCTTTCTGCAGGTACAAATGCCTGAACGATTAAGTTCCAGCTTGCATCGGCAGCTTTTTCGTAAATAAATACATAGTTAAAGCTTTCGCGTAAATCTGCTTTATAATCAATAGTTGCAACACCATAAGTATAGGCGAAATCGCTACCCGCGGCTTTATCAACACCTGTTGTTTTCAAATTGATTTTACTAACCATTCCATTAAGAAAAGTAAGAACTTTTCCTTTACCATCAATAGCCTCGTTGCCTGGAAAAAGCAAACGGGCATCATTAGTTAAAAATCCACCAAATGCGCCAATACCATGTGTTTTAAGGAAAGTATTTAGCGTTTTTTCAGTAGTTAGAATTACATCTTTACCTGCTTTTATATCTTTTTCGTTTATAAATGTTTTAGGCGCAATATGCTCTTTAGGCTCCACAAATCTATTCGAAACCTTTGTTAATGGCTTATTACTCTCTGTTCCTAAATCGATAGCTAATCTCCATTTACCGTTTTCAACTTTCCAAATAGAAAGATATTGACCATATTTTTTGTCAGTTTTTCCTACCTGGTAGGTTCCCGTTGTAAAGCCCCAATCGCCGCTTTTTGAGACCTTAGCCAAATTTGGCTCCCAGCTTACTTCATTCATCCCTTTAGCTTGCGCAGCATAAAAGGTTTTTGAATTAACAGGATTTGGTCTGAAAACTAAAGCATTTGCTGATGAATATTCAATATAAGAATCTTTATCTCCAATTTTAGCAATCGATTTTTCGAATTCATTTTCTGCATTTACTAGAGATTTTGTTGTTCCATCGCTCTTCTGTGCAAAAGCACTCAAAGTCAAAGCAACAGCAATTGTGGTTGAGAATAGTTGTTTCATTTGTGTTTTATAAGGTATGACGAATATAAAGTTTTCTTTAATGTTAACTTTTAAAAGTAATTAACAATTAAACATTTTACTTTTCGCGATAAATAGTTTCCAGAACAGTTTGACCTGTGGCTTTTAATGTGTTTTTATCAATATTCGCCAAATTATCGAGTTGGGTGTGCCAGTTTATGTAGAACCCACTGTTATCGTTATAGTGAATAATATCTATGGATGGAACACCAGCTTTATTCATCCAGAAATGATCATCTACAAGTTTTCCACTTTGAATACTCACAAAATATGATGAGTAACCAATTTCGCTACCAATATTCCAAACCTTGCTCACAACATCTGGCGCAGCCTGTCGAGAAATCTCATCTTGAGTAAACTGGGCACTTCCGCCACCAACCATGTCTAAGTTTATTCCATACATTGCTTTATAGCCAGTTGCTATTGCATTCTTAGCCCAAAACTGTGAACCTAAACACCAGGTTGTTTCATCTGGGGTTTCGTCATTTGCTTTTCCATAATCTTCTAAATCCCATAATGCAAAATCTACACCTACATTTGGTTGTTTTTGTTGAATCTGACGAGCCATTTCTAAAATTACAGCAACACCACTACCACCATCATTTGCGGCATCGAATGCTTTTTTATGGTTTGCAGGATCTGTATCCTGGTCAGAAAACGGACGAGCATCCCAGTGCGCTGTAATTAAAACTCTATTCTTTTTCTCCGGATTAAAAGAAGCTAATATATTTTTAAGCTGAAAACTTTTACCATCGTAAGTACTTGTTTTAGCACCTTGAATTTTAACATCTGCACCAAAAGATTTCAACTTAGCAACCAAATAATCGGCACATTTTTGATGAGCAGCAGTACCTGGAATCCTTGGCCCGAAATCTACCTGAGCTTTGGTATAAGCAAAAGCAGAATCGGCATTAAATTCTGGCGAAACCAGTTTTATTTCTTGAGTTTTAGCTTCTTCTGTTGATTTTTTTTCGTTTTTACATGACTGAAATCCAATAATTGCGATTAAAGGCAGTATTAAAAGTTTTTTATTCATTGTTGTTTATTTCCTGTAAATTATAGAATCTACTTCATGTAATAGGCTCTATGCTCCCCCTTTGAAGGGGGTTGGGGGATGATTATTCTCCCATTCAATTATATAATTCTCAATCGTTCTGTTTACATTTTCAATATCATCAATCACTTCACAATCATTAAACCTAATAACATTAAAACCCATTTCAGTTAAATCAAGTTCTCTTTTTTTATCCCGTTGAAGTTGTTCTTCCCAATTATGTGTCAATCCATCAACTTCAATAATTAATTTTAAGTCTTTCGAGAAAAAATCAGCAATATAATTACCAATTGGTCTTTGCCTCAAAAAAGGGTATCCATGCATCTGCCTATTTCGAAGCAATTCGCACCACAAACGAATTTCTGCTTTAGTTCCTTCCTTTCGATTGCTTCTGGCAAAAGATTTTAGGTTCTTATTGTAGTTGTTGTTCATTGTAAATCATCCCCCTGCCCCCTTTCAAAAGGGGGAAAGAAACCTCTGAAAAAAATTAACGTTGCAGCAAAAAAAAACGATTCCTAACTATGCCTTACTCCAGGTTGTGCCTTCTTTACCATCTTTAAGCTGAATTCCCAATTCTTGTAAACCGATTCTAATTTTATCAGATGTAGCGTAATCTTTATTTTCTTTGGCTTCTTTGCGCAATTCGATAACCATGTCTAAAACGCTATTTAACTCCAAATTATCCGATTCTTCATCCTTCAAACCTAAAATATCAAAAACGAAATCTTTAATTAATGTCTTTAATTTTTCTAGTTCGGTAGCAGAAATTTTTCCTTTTCCATCGTAAACCGTATTGATAATTCTTACAGCTTCGAATAATTCTGCTATTAAAACCGGACTATTAAAATCATCGTTCATTGCGTTAATGCAATTTTGTTTTAAAGCATCAATATCAAATTCATTTTGCTCAGAAACCGATAATTTATCTAATAAACTCACTGCAGCCATTAAACGTCGGAAACCTTTTTCAGATGCATCAAGCGCATCATTAGAAAAATCTAAAGTGCTGCGATAATGTGCTTGCATCATGAAAAACTTAACTGTCATTGGGCTATAGCCTTTTTTCAAAAGAGGATGATCGCCTGTAAATAACTGTAAAGGCAGAAACCCATTACCTGCCGATTTCGACATCCGTGTTCCGTTTACGGTTAACATATTGGTATGCATCCAAAAACGGGCTGGTTGGTGGTGACTGCATGCTTCAGACTGTGCAATTTCGTTAGTATGGTGCGTTGCAGCTAAATCCATTCCTCCGCCATGAATATCGAATTCTGCACCTAAATATTTTGCACTCATTGCAGAACATTCTATATGCCAACCCGGAAAACCCATTCCCCAGGGCGATTGCCATTGCATTAATGTTTCGGGTTTAGCCTTAATCCACAGCGCAAAATCTAAACGTCCTTTTTTATCATCCTGACCACCCAATTCGCGGGTGTTATTCAGCATGTCTTCAAGGTTGCGATTGGTTAAAATGGTATAGTTATATTCTTTGCTGTATTTTTCTACATCGAAATAAACATTACCACCTATTTCGTATGCATAGCCATTTTCGATGATTACTTTTATCATCTCAATTTGCTCAATAATATGACCTGTAGCCGTTGGCTCTATACTAGGTGGCAAAGTATTAAACATGCGCATTACATCGTGGAAACCTAAAGTGTATTTCTGCACAATTTCCATCGGCTCTAGTTGCTCTAACTTTGCTCTTTTTGCAAATTTATCATCGCCCTCGTCTCTATCACCTTCTAAGTGGCCTGCATCTGTAATGTTTCGCACATAACGAACTTTATATCCAGCGTATTTTAAATACCTGAAAATTAAATCGAACGACATAAATGTGCGGCAATTCCCTAAATGCACATCGCTGTAAACAGTCGGACCACAAACATACATCCCAACATTGGGTGCATTTAAAGGTTGAAAAAGTTCTTTTTTACGAGTAAGCGTATTGTAAAGCTGTAAGCCAGTATTCATATTGCAAATGTAATATTATTTAGAAAGTTAAAACCTTTAAAATTGTATTGTTTGAGTTATGATTTTACATCAACATTTTAATAATTTGAAAAGCAAAACCTGTTCTACAATTAATGTTCGTCCTGCTTTTTCGTTTCAAGTCCTCACTTCGCTGTGGGCTTTTCACTTCAATCAGGTAAAACACCAATGCATGTAAACTATGGCAAAACAAAATGCCCAAAACGGAAACCTCAGAATACTGAAATTTCTGCTTTGAGCATAAATCACCACAGTTAAAAACCCGACTAATTTTTCAACTTAGCTTTAAAAACTTTTTCTAATTTTTCTAGTTTTGGCAAAATTACCAACCTGCAATAAGGTGCATCGGCATTATTTTTATAGTAATTTTGATGATAGCTCTCTGCTACATAGAAAGGTTTCGCCGCTTCAACAGCTGTTACTACTTTTTTGCCATAAGCATTTGTAGCGTTTAACTCCGCTTTATATTTATCTGCCAATTCTTTTTGCTCAGGGGTATGATAAAAAATTACAGAGCGATATTGTGTTCCGCTATCTGCACCCTGGCGGTTTAAAGTTGTTGGATCATGGCTTTTCCAAAAAACCTCCAATAAATCTTTATAAGTGATTTGCATTGGATTATAGGTGATTTCCAAAACTTCTGCATGACCGGTAAAACCTGTGCAAACCTCTTCGTAGGTTGGATTAGCTATTTTACCACCTTCATAACCAGATTTCACAGAAACTACACCCTTCAATTTTTGGAATATTGCTTCAGTACACCAAAAGCAACCCATACCAAATGTTGCCTTTTCAGTTTTCTTCCCCTGAGCATTAGCCTGATTTAATGCCAATACTGATAATAGAATTAAAATTATTTTTTTCATCCGCTTATAATTTGTTTTCATTTGCGATGAAGCTATCTGATTATTCATCCCACTGTGTGGTTTGAAAAATCATGACGGTTTCATCTTGTGTGTTTATTTTAAGGAAAGCTTTCCAGTTTTAGTCCTTTGGCTTTCAATAACTATAATACGAAATAAAATAGCTTTAAGTTTCACGAAGATCAATAATGGATTTTACATGACAAACTAACATTTTGTGGATTCTAAACTCATTGTTAATAACTTAAATATTTGATTATTAAATTATTAAATCAACAACTAATCTATAATCAACACTTATTAACAATTCTTGTTTAAATTCGTAGAACATTAAAATTTAAAATTATGTCTACACCGTATATTCCTTGTTTAGATTTAGGTTCGTACATCAACGGAACTGAAGAAGAACGCAAAAAGTTTTCTGATGAGCTTGGCAGAGCTTTTAACGATTCTGGTTTTGTAACGATTACCAACCACGGCTTAAGTCAGGAGTTAATAGATAAACTTTACGAAAACATTAAAGCAGCTTTCTCTTTACCTTTAGAAACTAAAAGAAAATATGAAAAGCCAGAACTTGCTGGTCAACGTGGCTATACAAGTGCAGGCAAAGAAACGGCTAAAGGTGCTAAAACACCAGATTTAAAAGAATTTTGGCAGATTGGTCAGGAAGTTATTGATGGAGATCCTGTAAAAAATGAATATCCTGATAACGAAATTTTAGAAGAATTGCCAGATTTCAATAAAGTTACTGGAGATACTTACAGAAAGCTAGAAGAAAACGGAACGCATCTTTTACGTGCTATTGCTACATATTTAGAATTACCAATTAATTATTTTGACAAACATGTACATAATGGGAATTCGATTTTAAGAGGAATTCACTACTTCCCTATCGAAAATCCTGAAATTATTCCCGATGATGCGGTACGAGCAGGTGCTCATGAAGATATCAATCTGATTACTTTATTAATTGGCGCTAGTGCCGATGGGCTTGAAGTTTTAACCCGCAGCAACGAGTGGTTACCGATTAAAGCACACCATACAGATATTGTGGTAAATGTTGGCGATATGCTACAGCGCTTAACTAATAATAAACTAAAATCGACTACGCATAGAGTGGTAAATCCGCCTCGCGAATTGATGAAAACTTCACGTTTTTCTGTTCCTTTTTTCTTGCATCCGCGTAGCGATATGGATTTAACAAGTTTACCATCTACAATTGATGCCGAACATCCAAAAGCTTATAGCGATATGACTGCCGGAGAATACCTTGACGAAAGATTAAGAGAAATCGGATTAAAAAAATAAATATTCTTTCCTAGCGGGTTTCGATTTTCATCGAAGCGTGACAATCTTTTTAAAATACAGAGCGCCTTAGAAATTTGGCGCTTTTTTGTTTTACAAAAACCTATCTTTCTTTTAACATAAATACTACATTCAACTATTAAATTTACTGGATGAAAAAATTCTTTTTTATTACGCTCCTATTATCTGTTGGTTTAACTTCTGTTTTTGCACAGCAAAAAAGCATCGAAGATCTGTATTGGGACTACACCATGGTTAGAATGGGGCCAGCGAAAAGAACCGAAGCTATAGATTTGGGACTTGCTTTGTTAAACCGAAAAACCGAATTAAAAGCAAAACAGATTGCGAATGTTACTTATCATTTAGGCAGGTTGTATGAAGAACGCAATCAAATGGATAAAGCTGTTCCTTATTATGAAAGTAGCATTAAATTAACACCTGGTTACTATGTACCTTACTTGGCTTTAGGCAATTATTATTTTAAAGATTGTAAAGAAATGGGTGCAAAAATAAATCAGGCTGAATTGGCTAAAGATGCTGTTTTATATGAAAAAAACCTTCAAGACTATAAAAAATTTACCTCAAAAACTGCTGCCTACTTAGAGAAATCTTATGCTTGCGACCCTGACGAAAAAACTAAAGGCATGATAACTTATTTATATCAAAGTTCTAAAAACCCAGAAGCTTTAAAAACCTTTGATAGCAGAATTAAGACGCTTGAGGAAGGCTGCATTACTTTATTGGATGATGAGTAAGATTAAATAAGCTATTTCGTGGCATATAATCTTGGGAAATCGTCATTTCGAGCCAAACCCAGATATCTTTTAAAGTTGTATTGACACAAATTTAAAAGATCTCTCCATTACGCTGCGCTCCAGTCGAGAAGACGGCACTATTTTATCTATTTCCTCGATTCATCAATAGCTTTATTCACCACATCCTGAATTCGCCCTCTGATTTTTAAATCAGAAAGTTTATTACTTACTGTTGGATTAACACGATTAGAAAGAAAAACATAAACCAAGCCGCGAGATGGATCTACCCAAATACATGTTCCTGTATAACCTGTATGCCCATAAGTTTGAGGTGATGCTAAATCAGAAGGATAATGCTTTGTTGTATCAGGATCCCAACGATCGAAGCCTAAACCACGACGACTAACCGCTGATTGTTTTGAAGTAAACATATCTACAGTTGATGGTTTGAAATATTCTTCGCCCCCATACGTACCACGATTTAATAGCATCTGATAAATAATAGCCAAATCGTTAGCGCTTGAAAACAAGCCCGCGTGACCAGAAACACCACCCGCTAAGGCAGCACCTTGATCGTGTACATAGCCTACCAGTAAAGTTTTCCTAAAATATTTATCATCTTCCGTTGGAATAATTTGCTCTGGTTTAAAGCGATTTCTTGGCAAGAAACCAGCAGTTTGCATACCTAAAGGTTTGTAGAAATTCTCGTAAGCATACTGGTTTAATGGCTCTTCGCTAATATGTTCTACAATATCTTTCATTACATACATGCTTATATCGCTATAAACATACTGACCGCGAGTTTTAATCGGCGAATTCAACATTTTAGGCCACATAAAATCTTTAAAAAAGCCTTTTTTAATGTAATAGTTGTCAGCAACTTTTGTAGGGAAAGCCGCTGAAGAATCTCTGCTATAATCTGCGGTTTTTACATAATCGTGGAAAGGAATGTAGGGGATAAAACCAGCCTGATGCAGCATCACCTCCCTCACCTGAATATTATTCATTGGGGTTGTGCGTGCCTTTGGAATGTATGCACCAATATTTGTATCCAATTTCAACTTATTTTCTTCGAACAAACGCATAACCGAAGGTGTGGTTGCTGTTACTTTTGTAACCGAAGCCAAATCAAATATATCAGTCACTTTATCTGGCAAGGTAGAATCGTAAGTATGTGTTCCGTACGCTTTATTAAAAATTACTTTACCATCTTTTGCAACTAAAACCACCAAACCTGGCGTAGCCTTCTGATTAATTGCTTCTGCTGCGATTGCATCAATTTCTTTTAAATTATTGGAGTTTAAACCGGCATCTTCGGGAACTGTATATTTCAATCTTGTTGCTGTAGTTACAAAACCAGAACCGATGGTATATTTTGTAGAATAAGCCGTAGTTAGTTTATTAGTTGCAGCTATGCCTCCAAAAATATACTGAGGCACAATTGCCGCAGCATCAACAGAGTTTTCGGGAGTCCAAACAATTGGAGTATTTAAGCCATCGAAAGCTTTTAAATCAGATCCATTGCCAAAAAATGAAATAATAACAGTTTTGCTTTTACTAATGCTATTTATAAAATTAACATATTTTGCATTGCTTGTATTTTCATCATTGATAGAAACCAAAATTGTATTAAAGTATTTCAATTCGTCTTCCAAGTCATTTAAGTTCGCACTATCTTTATAAGAATCTGCAGAAAACGAAGTGATTTTATCGTATTTATTTGCCAAACTATCGAAAACCGAGCTGTAAGCGAAACCTAAACTTACGGATGCTATATTTTTTTTATCGAGTTCTTTTAACGGAATAAGTGCATTTTGGTTATTTAGTAAAACTGTTGATTTTGATATTGTGTTGGCAATGGAAAGCTTCTTTTCGTTAGTGGCGTGTTCTTGTGCACAAGCCATTAAACATAAAACATTGAAGAAACTAGCCGCAGCCAGGATAAATAATCTATTTCGCTTCATATACTTTTTCTCCGTTCAGATAGGTTTTTAAAACTTTGGTTTTTAATATGTTTTGTGGTGATGATTTTAAAATATCGTTGTCTAAAATTACAAAATCGGCAAGCTTCCCTTTTTCTAAACTTCCCTTTTCATTTTCTTCGAAATTTGCTTTTGCCGCCCAAATAGTCATTCCTTTAAGTGCTTCTTCTGGCGTTAATGCATTTTCCATTTGGAATCCGCCTTTTGGAAAACCTTTTGCATCTTCTCTTACCGTTGCTGCATAAAACGTTAATAATGGATTAATGTTTTCTACCGGAAAATCAGTTCCCAATGGAATCCATCCGTTTTGCTTTAGTAATTGTTTATAGGCATAAGCACCTTTTAACCTTTCGGCACCCAATCTCTCTCCTGCCCAATACATATCTGATGTTGCATGAGTAGGCTGAACCGACGGAACAATACTTGTTTTACCAAATAAATCGAAATCATTTGCATTCACAACTTGCGAATGTTCTATTCTCCAGCGTTTATCGTTTTTGCCTTTTAATATTTTATTGTAAATTTTTAGCATAACACGATTTGCCGAATCTCCAATTGCATGTGTACACATTTGAAAATTATGTGCTGCAATTTTAGCTGCAACCTCTTCAAAGGGTTTCTGGTCGCTTAACAAAAAGCCACTTTTCTCTGGCATATCTGTGTAAGGCTTTAACAAACAAGCTCCACGAGAACCTAAAGCGCCATCTGCATAAACCTTAAACGAACGAACATTTAATCTATCAGTTTTAATTGCACCCCGTTTAAAAAGGTAATCGTAATTTTGAGGTGCATCAGAAAGCATTACGTACAAACGCATTTTCAACTTATTCTCTTTCTGCAATTTCTCTATAAAATCTACAGCCTGAAAAGGTAAGCCGCAATCATCAATGGTAGTTAATCCAGCAGCAAAACAGTTTTTCTGTGCATCTATTAATATTTTCTCTGCAAGTTTTGCATCTGGACCTGGGATTTTACTTTCTACTAAACTCACTGCATTATCAATTAAAACACCTGTAAGTTTGCCGTTTTGCGTAATCATATCGCCACCGGTTAATTGCTGTGCATTTTTTATTCCGGCATCGTCAAAAGCTTTTTGGTTTGCAATCGCGGCATGTCCATCTATACGATTTAAAAAAACAGGGCGGTTTGGAAAAAGTGATGTAAGTTTTTCGTTTGTAGGAAATGACTTATTCGCCCAATCGTTTTGATCCCAGCCATTTCCAATTAACCAGCCATCAGGATGTGTTTTTGCAAAATCAGTTAATCGCTGAAGTACTTCTTCCCAAGATTTTGTTTCTCTTAAATCTGCTGTTTGCAGACTTTGACCGTAGCCATAAAAATGTGCATGAGCATCAATAAAACCAGGATAAACTGCTTTACCATCAGCATCAACCTCTTCGTTCCCTTCAAATTTCTTTCTTATTTCATCGCTTGTACCAACAGCCAGTATTTTACCATCCTTTACGGCGAAAGCTTCAGCGGTATCGAAACTAGAATTTACGGTATAAACTTTGGCGTTGTAAATAATTACATCAGCCTTTTGCTTACTGCATGATGATAAAATCGCAGCAAAACATAATGCATATAGAAATAATTTCATGAGATAAAGATAGAAAAAATGTATGCAGATGTGTTTGTAAATTAATTGTTAGCTCTACAAAAAATCCTTTCCATTTAAATAGATTGCTTGGTACCGAGCAATGACAAATACGATTAGTATTATCAGTTTATGGCTTTTACATACAGTCATTTATCTGTTGAGTTTTAAACAAAACACGTTGATTAAGCTTATTTTGCATAATTTAGCGCAATTCACATTGCCATATTACATGACCGATATTATTCACCTGTTACCAGATGCTGTTGCCAATCAAATTGCTGCCGGAGAAGTTGTTCAAAGACCTGCTTCTGCAGTAAAAGAGTTGTTAGAAAATTCTATCGATGCTGGCGCAGATAAAATTCAGCTGGTAATAAAAGATGCCGGAAAGGCACTGATTCAGATTATAGATAACGGCTGTGGCATGAGTGTTACCGACGCCAGAATGTGTTTTGAGCGCCACGCAACATCTAAAGTAAAAAAAGCTGAAGATTTATTTGCCATTCGTACCATGGGTTTTCGTGGCGAGGCAATGGCTTCTATTGCGGCAATTTCGCAGGTTGAAATGAAAACCCGCAGGCATGAAGATGAAATTGGAACTTGTATAACTATTGAAGGTGCACAAGTTACCTCGCAAGAACCTGTGGCCACATCGCCCGGCACTCAAATCTCAATAAAGAATTTATTTTTCAATACGCCTGCCAGAAGGAACTTCTTAAAAAGCAATCCGGTAGAAATGCGCCATATTCTTGATGAATTTCAACGAGTGGCGTTAGCACACCCTGCAGTTTTTTTTAGTTTGCATCATGATGGAACTGAAATTTTTAATCTACCAAAAGGGAATTTAAAACAACGTATTGTTCACCTTTTTGGCAACAATTATAACGAACGCCTGGTTCCCGTTGAGGAAGATACAACCATTATAAACCTAAAAGGATATATTGGCAAACCTGCCTTTGCAAAAAAAACCAGAGGCGAACAGTTCTTTTTTGTTAATAATCGTTTCATTAAAGATCCGTACCTAAATCATGCCGTAAGTTCGGCTTTCGAAGATTTATTGCCTGATGATAGCTATCCGCTGTATGTTTTATTTATAGAAATAGACCCGTCGAAAATTGATGTAAACGTTCATCCTACAAAAACAGAAATTAAATACCTGGATGAGAAATCTATTTATGCAATTTTAAAATCGGCTGTAAAACGTTCAATTGGAAGATATAACATTTCACCAACGCTAGATTTCGACCAGGAAACTGGTTTCAGTAATATGATTTCTCCAAAAGCAGTAGAAGATATTGTACCTCCGAGTATCAGTTTCAATCCCGATTTTAATCCTTTTGCTACAGAAAAGAGTTCTGTTTCCGGTTATTCTTCATCGCCAAGAAATTATGATGCTAAACCAAGTGCAAAAAACTGGGGTTCGTTGTACGAAATTACCGACCAACCTGTTGTAGAGCAAGCTTCATTTTATGCAGACGATACGGTTTTAGAAACCAAGCAAAAACAATATATGCAATTGCATAATCGCTATATCGTTTCGCAAATTAAATCGGGTTTAATGGTTATCGATCAGCAAATGGCACACGAAAGAATCCTGTACGAACGTTTCCTTATACATCTTGATGATAGAAAGGGCGCATCGCAACAAAGCCTATTTCCGCAAACAATAACACTAAATGCAAACGATTTTGAATTAGCAAAAAGTTTATTAGACGATATAAAAAGTTTAGGTTTTGATGTTCGCGAATTTGGGAAAAACACACTAGTTGTAGAAGGAATTCCGGTAGATTTGGGCAGTTCAAACATTAACGAAACTCAGTTGTTTGAACAGCTGATTGAAGGTTTTAAGAATACACAACAAGAATTAAAATTAACAAAACGCGATAGTTTGGCAAGAAGTTTAGCGAAGAACAGTGCAATAAAGGCAGGAACATCTTTAGGTCAAGAAGAAATGAATACGCTTATCGATGAGCTTTTTGCATGCAAAACACCTAACTTTAGCACGAGTGGAAAACCAATTATCCAAACGATTACATTGAACGAGTTGGATAAAAAGTTTGAAAAGTAAATATAAGCTTCAGCTTAAAAATAAAATAATCTGTAAATTATCCCGAAGGAAAGGCAATAGCATAAATGAATAGAATAAATATACCACCAGTTGTAAAAAACCTTTTAATTATTAACGTTTTATTTTTTGTAGCAACCTGGATTTTTCAACAGAAAGGTATCCGTTTGGACAATATTCTGGCCGTTTATTATTTCGATTCTCCAAATTTTAGATTCTGGCAACCTCTGAGTTATATGTTTATGCATGGCGGATTTGCACATATATTCTTTAATATGTTTGCATTATATTCCTTTGGCAGTTTATTAGAATCGAGATGGGGAGTAAAGAAATTCATTATTTTTTATTTGATAACTGGGTTAGGCGCATTAGCGCTGCAATGGGCAGTTCAGGCGTTTGAAGTTCATCAATTAATAGGAAGCATTACCCTATACGATGGCTGGCAAACAAAAATTACCAGCCAGGCACAGGCCGACACCCTTGGTTCTATCTATTATGGAGGCATGTTGGGTGCATCGGGAGCAATATTTGGCTTATTGGTTGCCTTTGGCATGCTATATCCAAATGCAGAACTATATATCATGTTTATTCCTGTTCCTGTAAAGGCTAAATTTATAATTCCTGTTTATATTTTGATAGAATTATCTTTAGGTATTGCGCAATTCGAAGGTGATTCTATAGCGCATTATGCTCACTTGGGCGGCGCACTAATTGGCTTCATTCTGGTTAAAATATGGAAGGATAAACAAACAACATTCTACACTTACTATGAATAACAATATTTTTAAAGATTTAAGTTTTAAAGTATTCCGTTCGGGTAATCCACTGTTTTTTTACATTGGGATAAATACAATCATCTTTGTTTTAACCGCATTAATTGCTGTTTTTGCTTTTTTAACTAAAGGCAATATCGATGTTTATGAACTGGTAAGGAACTATTTGGGTTTACCAGCAGCTGTAGATAAACTACCAGAACGTTTTTACACCATTTTTACCTACATGTTTTTTCATGATGGATTTTTCCATTTCTTTTTTAACATGTTGGGTTTGTTCTGGTTTGGACAAATTTTTATGAACTTTTTAAAAAGCCGTCAATTTCATTTTGTATTTATTGCCGGCGGATTGGTTGGTGCACTATTCTTTATCGCCGGCCTAAATCTATTTCCAGCATTTTCCGATAATCTTGGCGGCATTACGGTAATTGGCGCCTCGGGCGCTGTAATGGCAATAATTGTTGCTACTGCTACACTTGTTCCTAACTATGCTATTTTCTTAATGTTTTTAGGAGAAGTAAAAATTAAATACTTAGCCATTGCCTATTTCGTTTTAGATATTCTGGCCCTAGGATCCATAAATGCAGGCGGAAGTTTTGCGCATATTGGTGGTGCCGTTTTAGGTTTTGTATTTATTAAAAGTTTACAAAAGGGAAGCGATTGGAGTAAAATTTTTGAAAGAAAGCCCAAATTACGAGTTGTAAAAAATGAACAACCGATAAAAAAATCTACTTTTAAAGGTGTATCACAATTAGAAATTGATGAGATTTTAGATAAAATATCAACATCTGGATATGATAAATTAACTGCAACAGAAAAAGAAAAATTGTTTAAAGCTAGTAAAGATTAAATGCAAAAACCGAAATCGAAATACACGTTTTTTGATAAAATATTTTTGCCACTAACCATTGTTGCGGCAATTTGTTTATTACTTGGAACTATTGGAGGGAGCATTGATCCACGTAAAAATATTTTATTTGCATACTTCGCATTGGCATACCCTTACGCCCTGCTCATAAACATTCTTTTTTTAATTTGGTGGGCGGTAAGAAAAAGATGGTCGTTTGTTTTTGGGATTGCATTTATTATTGGCGTAGGGTATAAAACCATACACGCAACTTTTGGCTTCGGAGGTGTTGAAGGTGGCAGCCAAAAAGCAGAAGGTTCTATCAGAATGATGACTTATAATGTTCACAGTTTTAAACTTTTTGGCGAGAACAACACCATTCCGGCGAAGGAAAAAATGCTTCAAATTGTTAAAGAACAGAACCCGGACATTATTTGTTTTCAGGAATTTTATACCAGAAAAAAAGGGGAATTTAATACGATAGACAGTTTAAAAACACTTTTAAATGTAGATCACTATTATTTTGTACCTGTAGATAGTAATAGCTATGAGTCTTTTGGATTAGCCATTTTTTCAAAATATCCGATAAAAAATAAAGGGATTATTAAATTTGAAGGTTCTGGGGACAACATGAGTATTTATGCCGACTTAGACATCAAAGGGAAGTCTTTAAGGATTTTCAATGTTCACTTTCAATCTATTAGTTTTCAACCGCAAGATTATCAATTTTTAGACCAGTTAACACAAAAAACACGAGGAAAATTGTATGCTTCCAAAAGGATTTTAATAATGCTAAAACGTGCATTTGTTAAAAGAAGTAATCAAGTTGATGTTATGAAAACTGAAATGGCAAAGTGTACAACACCATATTTAATTGCCGGCGATTTTAATGATACTCCTGCTTCTTATGCTGTTAATCAAATTACTCAAGGCTTAAACAATACATTTACCAAAAAAGGTTCGGGCTTTGGCAAAACTTATAATGGCAAATTCCCTAATTTCCAAATCGATTACATTGCAACAACAAAAGATTTGGATGTTATTAATTATCTGATACCAAAAGCAAAACTTTCCGATCACTTTCCTGTTAGAGCCGATTTGATTTTTAAAGATTCTATAAAACCTTAAAATATCTTTTACATAACAAGTAGCTTTCTTACCATAGATCAACAATCTACCTTACTATTTTGCAGATATTTGTTTCATTAATTGAAATAAAAAATATCCTAAAAATATGAATTTATTAGAAGCCTTAAACTGGCGTTACGCCGTTAAGAAAATGAATGGTCAACCCGTAGAACAAGATAAGGTAGATCAAATTATTGCTGCTGCGCACTTAGCACCAACTTCATCTGGTTTGCAACCATTTAAAGTTATCGTAGTTACTAATCAAGAATTAAAAGAAAAAATTGCTCCAATTGCATATAATCAATCTCAAATTGTAGATTCTTCTCATTTATTAATTTTTGTTGCAATAGAAAATTACACAGAAGAAGGTATAGATAAAGTTTTTGCCCATATGAATGCGGAGCGTGGTTTACCTGAATCAGGAACTGATGCATATAAAGCACAATTAAAAGGCATGTATTTATCAAGACCTGCAGAAGAAAACTTTAACCATGCTGCCCGTCAGGCTTATATTGGTTTTGGTGCAGCAATTGCACAGGCTGCGTTACTAAAAGTAGATTCTACACCGATGGAAGGTTTTAATGGCCCTGCTCTTGATCAACTTTTAGGTTTAGACAAACAAGGGTTACGAAGTGTGACATTATTACCATTAGGTCATCGCGATGAAGCAAACGATTGGTTGGTTAACCTAAAAAAAGTTCGTACACCATTAAATGAATTTGTAATCGAATACAAATAAGAAATCCACATCCCAAAGTATAAATAATTGGGGCTGTATCATAAATAAAATGATCAGCCCTTTTATTTTGCTTAAATTTTTTATATTTTTTTATATTTTTTTATGTTATTTTTTGGTTTAAAGTATTGATTTTCATATATTTATGATATAATAATCACGTTAATGGCCGCTCAGAAACCAGCTTTTAAACCCTATCTACAGGATCAGCTCATGGCTTTTCCCCCAACCTT
>NZ_JBHSBY010000137.1:0-83000 GCF_042650905.1 Pedobacter jamesrossensis
AGTAGCCTAAAAAGGCACTTTTCTTCATCTTTTAGAAAATATCGATTGCTGAAACCGAAATAGCCAAGGGACAAAGACGTAAAATACAAAGCAAAAAAAAAGGGGCCGTATCATAAATTAAATTATGATACGGCCCCTTATATAATTTTGGTTATTTATCTATAACGAACTTGCTGTTGCTTATCCATCATTCCCATTTGATCTTTCATTTGTTTAATCTGATCTGCTAACAGTTTATTTTTATCTGCTTTTTTTGCTTCAGCTAAATACATAGTCGCTTCGCGTTTGTTACGCTTTGCCATTGCAATACCAGCTAAACTTAATTTAGCTAATGCAACATTATGTTCCATTTGCATACCTAAACTTAAAGCTGTTTTAAAATATTTCTCCGATTTCATAGGAGCAGTTCTACTCTCTATTAAACCAACCAGCAAATTATAATAACCATGTTGAACTTTGATTAATTGTTTTTCGTAATTGGTAATTCTATCTAAGTACATTTTTGCCTTAGGCATATTATCTTTTCTAAGAAACCATTGTGCTAATAGCATATTCTCGTTAAAGAAATATGTTACAAGTACGATTAAACCTAATAAAATGGCAACAATTCCCCATGGCCAGAAACCGAAAATAAACAAAGCTACTGCGCCACCCAATAATGCAAACCCCGCAATTAATCTGATAATATTTGGCATAAAATTTATTCTAATTATTTTTTTTTGCAAATATCGTGTTTAAATAGCAGAAATTAGATTTTAAAACAATAATTTCATTAAAAATTTAAAATACGTTTAAACCATCAGATTAGTATGAAATATCTATTATCTACAATCCTAATTATCCTATCAATGAACCTTTCGGCACAAGAAGTAAATAAAAAAATCCATGATGAGGCACATAATAAAGATATATTAATAAATGCCTGTACTCGCGAAGGTGTGGTAACCTTCCCAGAATTTAAAGAAATGTATGATCCTTTATATCTGGCATATTCTCCTGATGCAGCAACAATGATTGAGTTGAAGAAACTGGTTAAAAAGGAAAGAATTAAGATTATTTTAGGTACCTGGTGTGGAGATAGTAAAGTAAATGTACCTAACTTTTTTAAAGTTTTAGACGCTATGCAATTCAAGGAAAAGAATGTTGATATTATTGCCGTTGATGGACATAAAAAAGCAGAAAATGGCATAATTGATGGTTTAGATATTAAAAGCGTTCCAACGTTTATAGTTTATGATAAAAAAGGCAAAGAATTGGGAAGAATTGTTGAACATCCGAAAACGACTTTGGAAGGCGACTTATTAGCTATCTTGCAAAAGAAATCTTAAACAAAACTTAATAATATTGGTTGAACAGTGGCGGGGAATTCTCGCCATTTATCATTAAAAACATTTTTTATGTCTGCAGCATTAGAACCTGGCTGGTTAGCCGTTTTAGAAGACGAGTTTGAGAAAGATTATATGAAAAGCTTAAAGGCTTTTTTATTAGAAGAAAAGGAAAAAGGTAATCAGGTTTATCCCAAAGGAGCCGATATTTTTAACGCATTAAATACAACACCTTTCGATAAAGTAAAGGTTGTCATATTAGGTCAAGATCCTTATCATGGCCAAGGCCAAGCTCATGGATTATCTTTTTCTGTACAGAGAGGCGTAGCTATACCACCATCTTTAAAAAATATTTATAAAGAATTAGAAACGGATATTGAAGGTTTTAAAACCCCTAATCATGGTAATTTAACCTACTGGGCAGAGCAAGGTGTGCTGCTTCTAAATGCAACACTTACGGTTAGGGCATCAGAAGCTGGTTCACACCAAAAGCAAGGTTGGGAAATATTTACTGATGAGATTATTAAAGCTCTATCTCAAAAAAGTGAGCATATAGTATTTTTACTCTGGGGAAAATATGCGCAACAAAAGGCGGCGCTTATCGATGAAAACAAGCACTATATTTTAATGGCTGCTCATCCATCTCCTTTCTCTGCTTACAATGGTTTCTTCGGATCAAAACCTTTTTCTAAAGCAAACCAGTTATTGATTCAAAATAATTTGAAACCAATTGATTGGAAAATATCTTAAATGAATCTTTATTTTATTAGTGGACTTGGAGCAGACAAGAGAATTTTCTCAAAATTAAAGCTCGATAAAAATATCAAAGTCATACACGTCGATTGGATTGAACCTAATAAAAATGAACCATTAGCTCATTACGCAAAGAGATTAAGTCAAATTATAAATTTGAGTGAGCGATTTTGTGTAATAGGCATCTCTTTTGGGGGAATGATTGCTGTTGAGATAGCAAAAATTTACCAACCACATGTAACGATTGTAATCTCTAGTCCTGTTGAAAGTAAATATTTACCTAAAATGTATCGTTTAGCTGGCAGACTAAAATTGATAAATCTAGTTCCAGCATGGATTTTAAAAGCTTCCAATAAAATCAGCCAAAATTATTTCTTTGGTGTAAAATCTGTTGAGGAAAAAAAGCTTTTAAGCCAAATTGTTGCAGATACAGATCCAAAGTTCTTGAAATGGGCTATTGGAAGTATTTTGAGTTGGAAAAATAATATTAGACCAAAAAACCTTTATCATATCCATGGAACAAACGATAAAATTTTATATTCAAAAAAAGCTAAGCCTAATTTTTTGATTAAAAATGGAACACATTTTATGGTTTATCAAAATGCTAGTGAAATTTCTGGTTTGATAAACGATTTAATTATAAAATCTTAAAAAAATAGATTGCTACATTTCAATGACGACTTTGTGAGGAAGCCTAATTAAGATTTTATGATTAATACTCCAAAGGCACAATCGGTTCTTTCTTTGTCGTAGACATAATCATCATCGTTTGAAAAGTTTTAACAACAGATATTTTACTGATTTTATCCATAATTAAACGCTCATAAGATTTAATATCTTTCACATAAACCTTTAATAAAAAATCTGCCTGACCAGTAACGTGATGACATTCGGTAATCTCTTTTATTTGATTTACTTCATCTAAAAAGATTTGAATGGTATTATTTTTATGAAAATCTAATTGAATTTGAATAAAGGTTTTAATACCTAAACCCAATTTTTCTTCATCAACTAGTGCATGATAGCTTTTTATATAGCCAGCCATTTCCAGTTTACGCACACGCTCTAAAGTTGGAGCCGGCGAAAGGCCTATTTCTTGAGATAATAACAAGTTGGTGATTCTACCATTTTCTTGTAAAATCCTTAAAATTTTAAAATCAATTTTATCTAATTCAGATGCCATATAAATTCAAAGGTATTGAGAACACAAACATAACCAAATTATATTCTAAATTTTAACATAATTTATCATATATATTTTAAATAAAAATTTTTAGATTTACCTAAAAATAAAATTAGATAAACATAAATGCGAAGTTTTACTGAAGAGAATTATCTTAAAGTTATTTATCACCTGGCAGAGAAAACAAGTAACGTTCAAACCAATGCAATTGCCGAACAAATTCAAACCAAACCAGCCTCTGTTACAGATATGATTAAAAAGCTAGCAGACAAAGGATTGGTAGATTATGTTAAATATCAAGGTGTTACTTTAACAGAAAAAGGAAAACATGCTGCCATAGATATTGTTCGCAAACATAGGCTTTGGGAAGTATTTCTGGTTGATAAGCTTAATTTTAAGTGGGATGAAGTGCATGATGTTGCTGAAGAACTTGAACATATTAAATCAGTTGACCTGATTGAAAGATTAGATGAGTTCCTAGGATATCCTAAATCAGACCCACATGGCGATCCTATTCCTGATAAAAATGGAAGATTTGCTAAAACCCAGTTTATAAAACTTATTGAACTTAGCATTAACGATAACGGAACAATTACAGGCGTTTCCCAACACAGCTCAGCATTTTTAAAACATCTCGAAAAACTAGGTTTAACGCTTGGCAAACAAATACAAATTACAGACGTTACCGATTTCGATGGTTCGGTAGAAATTATAGTAGATAATAAACAGATAAACATTAGCAGAGAAGTTGCAAAACATATTTTAATTAGTAATAATGGCAAAAACTGAGTCGTTAAGTGAAGTACATCAAAGTGTAAATACAGATAAAAGAAAAGGTTGGCGTAGGATTTTATCATTTATAGGCCCTGCCTATTTAATTAGCGTTGGCTACATGGATCCAGGCAACTGGGCAACAGATTTAGCTGGTGGAAGCAAGTTTGGCTACCAACTTATCTGGGTTTTGCTCATGTCAAACCTAATTGCGCTTCTTTTACAATCTCTAAGTGCCCGATTAGGTATTGTTAGAGGATTAGATTTAGCTCAGGCATCTAAACAAGCTTATCCAAAATGGGCGAACATTCCGTTATTCGGTTTGGCGCAAACCGCAATTATAGCATGCGATTTAGCAGAAATTATTGGTATGGCAATTGGTCTTCAATTGCTTTTTGGTTTGCCTTTAATCTGGGGTATTTCCATTACTATTTTCGATACTATTTTATTGCTCTTTTTACTTAACAAGGGAATGAGGGCCATGGAAGGCTTTATCGTTTCGATGGTTTTTATTGTAGGCATTTCATTTCTGGTCGAAATGTTTATTGTAGAGCCATCGTTAAAAGAAGTTGCAAAGGGTTTCGAGCCATCATTATTAAGTGGCGATGCACTTTACATAGCAATTGGTATAATTGGTGCCACAGTTATGCCGCACAATTTATATTTACATTCATCTTTGGTACAAACCAGAAAGATAGAACGTACAAACAAGGGCATTAAAGAGGCTTTAAAATTTAACCTGATCGATACAACGGTTGCTTTAAATCTTGCTTTTTTTGTTAATGCAGCTATCCTAATTCTAGCTGCAGCTGCCTTTTATAAAAACGGATTGCATGAAGTCGCTGAAATACAAGATGCCCATAAATTACTTTCGAATATTTTTGGAAATGTTGCACCTGCATTGTTCGCTATTGCGTTAATAGCTGCCGGACAAAGCTCAACGGTAACAGGTACACTTGCGGGACAAATTATAATGGAAGGCCACATAAATCTAAGAATCCAGCCTTGGTTAAGAAGACTAATTACACGTTTACTCGCTATAATTCCCGCATTTTTCACTATTCTGCATTATGGAGACGACGCATTAGGAGGTTTATTAGTTTTAAGCCAGGTTGTATTGAGTTTACAATTAGGCTTTGCAATTATCCCCCTGATTCATTTTACATCTGATAAAAAGTTAATGAAAGACTTTGCCATAAAAACATGGGTAAAGGTTTTAGCCTGGGGAAGCGCTATAGCTATTATTTCACTAAATGTGAAATTAGTTATAGAAGAAATAAGTGGTTGGACAAAAGGCACTGATAATTGGTGGATTTACGTAATTCTGATTCCTTTTATCATTTTAGTTGTTCTCCTGTTACTTTACGTTTTCTTTCATCCATTAATTGATAAAAGAAATGAAAACAAACAAATGGTACCGCATGGCAATGCCTTAGACATTGGCAAAATTGAAAAAATTAGCTATGCAAGGATTGGCATTGCCGTCGATTTTTCGAAAAACGATAAAAACACAATCAGACATGCGCTTATACAAGGTGGAAAAGATGCGCATTACTATCTAATTCATGTTGTGGAAACCGCTGTAGCTCGTTATCATGGAGATATTGCTATGGACCATGAAACACAAAGTGATGCAGAAAACCTGGAAAAATACAAACTCAATTTAGCCGATTTAGGTTACGATTCGAGCGTATTTATTGGGTTTGGAGGTACCGCTAAAGCCATTGCAGATATCAGTAATAAAAACAAATTCGAATTACTTGTAATGGGCGCTCACGGACATAAGGGACTGAAAGACCTAATTTTTGGCACAACAGTAGATGCCGTGAGGCACAAAGTAAACATTCCAGTGCTGATTATCAGATAGATTTTAGAATCTTTTTTATCCCACCATCGCCATTGCTGTAAACTAATAATTTACCATTTGGTGCGTATAGATACATTGCAGGATATTGGGAAGGCAAAAATGTTGGGATAAAGGTTCTATTTTTATCTTGAAGAACAGTAACATTAGGTTTAAGGTTTAAACCCGGTGCGTAAGAACCAAAAAACTTTTGAATCGAGATCGACTCATCGAGTGTTACCATTAAAATATTAACGTTTTTAAATTTACTATAAATGCTATTTAGTTCCTTAGCTTCTCTTTGGCAATGCTCACAAGTACAATCAAACAGAATAAAAAGTGTTTTCTTCGATTGATTTAAATTTGCATTAGCGTAAGCTTTTCCATCTAATTTAAAAAATTTAAACTGAGGGATAAAAGTTGGTTGTTGAGCATTTGTATTAAATGCAAAAAAAAGTATTGTTACAAAAAACAGGTTTCTTAACTTCATATCGAATAAAATAAAGTTCAAACTTAAATTTTAAATCGAGAACAAAGTAATTATAAATTAGGTTTTACAAAAGATGAACATTCTGAATGACGAACACAAAACGAGATGTTTTAATTAAAAAGTAATTTTAAAGCATTTTTTAAGATATTTGCAGCCCGACTATTTTATAGTTTGATAATAAAGCAGAAAGTTTAAATCTGCATTGAAAGAATTACGATTTTGAAAAACGATATTAATATAAAAAATAAAAGAGCTTATTTCGACTACAATTTAATTGATAAATATGTAGCAGGAATAGCACTTTTAGGAACAGAAATTAAAGCAATAAGACAAGGTAAAGCTAATATGACTGATGCCTTCTGCATGTTTATTGGTGGAAATTTATATGTTCGAAACCTGCATATTTCTGAATATAGCCATAGCTCCTTTTACCATCACGATATTAAAAGAGACCGGGCATTACTACTCCAAAAAAGAGAAATCAGAAAGCTAAAAGCTAAAGGCGAAGAAAAAGGTTATACTATTGTGCCTTTAAGAATTTTTGTAAACGAACGAGGCTTTGCTAAAATTGAAATCGCACTGGCTCAAGGTAAAAAAGAATTTGATAAACGCGATAGCTTAAAAGATAAAGATATGAAACGCGAATTAGATAGGGCGATGAAAAGATAGTTTAGTTTGCAGTTAAACTGCAAACTTATAATTTCCAATTGAGAACTAACTACCAGGCTTGATCGCCAACTAATGGCACAAACCTAAAGGTATCTAATACAATTTTTTCGTAATCTGTATCACTTATACGAATCACCGTTACCATTTTCTGAGTATGCTCATCGCCTACCGGAATAACCAAAATACCGCCAACTTTTAATTGCTTTAATAAAATCTCAGGAACTAAAGGCGCTCCGGCAGTTACTATAATTTTATCATAAGGTGCTTGTTCTGCTATTCCTTTAGAGCCATCGCCACAATAAAAATGTGGTTTATATCCCATTCCTGGCAAAACCTGAATCGTACGGTTATAAATATTTTCTTGTCTCTCGATGGTAAAAACCTTTGCACCAAGTTCCATTAAAATACAAGTTTGATAACCAGAACCTGTTCCAATTTCTAGAACTTTATCTCCTTTTTTAATATGTAGTAATTCACTTTGGTAGGCTACAGTATAAGGTTGTGAAATGGTTTGTCCGTCGCCTATTGGAAATGCTATATCTTTATAAGCCTGATTCCAAAAAGTTTCATCAAAAAAGAAATGACGAGGTACCTTTCCAATTGCATTTAATACATTTTGGTCTTCAATTCCACGAGATTTCAATAACTCTACAAGTTTCTTTCTCGCTCCTCTTTCCCGGTAATTATCAATAAATTTATAGGCCATGAAGTCTCAAAAGTATGTTTTTTATCCGATGAATTAAGGTAATAATTTTGTTCTAGCTGTAAGTTGCAGGTAATCAAAACTAAAAATATTTTAGTCAGATTTTATGCAGAATAATATTATTTGTTCGTTATAGAGAATTATTTCTACTTTTGAAAACTGATAAAACATATACTAATCTATCTCCTCTTAAATGAAAAAAGTATTACTAAGCATAATTATATCATGCGCCGCCCTTACATCTTTTGCACAAACAAGTGCTGATTACAACTATTCTATTGCAGTAAGGGGTTTCAGTATGATGCAGTTACCTAAAATTTTAAATCAAACCAATACCCAGGATTACACTAAAATGGCTGGTAATGGTGCTATTCTAAAATTTAATGATAATCAAATCAGCTATAGAATTAGTGGTAATTATTTCCGCGATAAAGATGTTCAATTTCAAAACACATGCGAAACTTGCGAAATAGCACGAGGAAAAGTTACGGATTACTCGTTTAAAATTGGTTTCGAAAAGAACTTTAATTATTCTAGAATTCAACCATATTTTGCATTCGATATTGGTTACCGCTCAAACAGATTTAGTGGAACATTAACTCCAGCTAATTCTAGCGTTGGTACTTCAACTCAATCGGCAGATGCGAGTAAAAATGGATTGGTAATGACACCTACCTTAGGACTTAAAATAAATATAATTCCTAATTTGAGTATTTTTGCTGAAAGCAGTTTAGATTTTAACTTTTCTTATGAAAAACAAGATCTTACACAGCAAAATCAGGTTGCAAGAAATATTTACACTTATAATAAATGGGAATTTTTGCTAAATCCGGTTTCAGCAGGAATTCAATTTAATTTCAATAGCAAAAACTAAAAAGCTCAAACTGTCAACTTATGATTTGTGAGTTGGCAGTTTGAACTTTTTTTGAATTATCTAAAATTAAAACCTAAACAATTAATACGGGTCAACATCGATTTGTATCAATACACTCTTAAAATCTTTAATAGCATTAAATTCTGTTAGTGTTTCTCTTAAAACATTCTTAACTTTTTGTATGGCAGTATGTTTATCTGCCTTTATTATAATTTGTTTAATGTAAAGATTCCTTACTCTGCTTATTAATGGCTGTTCAGGCCCTAAAACGCGTTTCCCAAACTTTCCTTTTAAGGTTTGCCCCAGTTGAGAGGCTGCCCGTTCTAAAACATTGGAGTCTTTGTGTTTTACAGAAACAAAAATCATTCTCGAAAATGGTGGATATTGAAATTTTTCTCTTTCGGCAATTTCATCATTGTACATGCCTAAGTAATCGTTATCTACAACCTGCTTGATAATTCGGTTATCTGCGTCGTAGGTTTGGATGCAAACATTGCCTTGGTCAGCTCGTCTACCCGCTCTTCCTGCAACCTGAGCTAATAACTGGTAGCTGCGCTCGTATGCTCTAAAATCAGGATAACCTAACAAAGTATCTGCATTGATAACACCAATTAAACTCAGATTATCGAAATCAAGTCCCTTCGCCACCATCTGAGTACCAATCAAAATATCAGTTTTCTTATCCTGAAAATCGGTTAAAATTTGCTGTAAACCGTTCTTGGTTCTGGTGGTATCCATATCTAAACGGGCAATAGTTATATCTGGATAAAGTAGTTTTAACTCTTCCTCAATACGTTCAGTTCCGAAACCTTTTTGCTCTACATGGACGGAGCCACAAGCAGGACAAATATTAACACTACTTTGTATAAATCCGCAATAATGACAATGAAGTTTACCACTACTTTTATGATAAGTTAAACTAACATCGCAATTAACACACTTAGGTGTATAACCACAAGTTGCACAAATTAGAATAGTAGCATAACCTCTTCGATTTTGAAAAAGAACAATTTGTTCTTTTTTGCTCAAAGCTAAATCAATGTCTTTTATCAAAACACTAGAGAAATAAGAAACCATGGTTTTCCTTTTGGTTTCTTCGGCAATGCTAACCACTTGCTGATTTGGTAATTGAACTCCACCAAAGCGTTCTTTCATTTCTACTAAGCCATACTTACCATTTAAGGCATTGTAATAGCTTTCTAAAGATGGTGTAGCCGAACCAAGAATTACTTTTGCTTTGTAAAGATGCGCTAGATAAATTGCTGAATCTCGAGCTTGATAACGTGGCGCAGGATCGTATTGTTTGTAAGATGGTTCATGCTCTTCATCTACAACGATTAATCTTAAATCCTGAAAAGGCAAAAACACTGCTGAACGTGCGCCTAGAATTACTTTGTAAGCACCTTGCTTAACCTTATTCCAAATTTCTACACGTTCACTGTTATTAAATTTTGAATGGTAAACCCCAATAGAATTACCGAAATATTTCTTTATACGCTCAACAATTTGAGTTGTTAAAGCAATTTCTGGTAAAAGAAATAAAACCTGACTATCACTGTTATTTATAATTTCTTCGATAAGTTTAATGTAAACCTGAGTTTTGCCAGATGCTGTTACCCCATGAAGCAAAACAACATCTTTCTCTACAAAAGCATCATGAATATTTTCTAAAGCCTTTTGCTGACCATCATTTAAAGTGAAATTTATACTAAAATCATCATCATGAGCTGCAAGCCTGCTTACAGGGCGTTTTAAAACTGTAAAAATATCTTTATCAGTTAGGGCTTTTAACGCTGCTGGTCCACAATTACTTTCTTCCAAAAGCTGTTCCTTAGCAATTGGAGTTCCTGATTTGTTTAACTTAAGGTAGGCTAGCAAGGCATCAAGCTGCTTTGGGGCTCTATCCAAAACTGTAAATAATTGCTTTAAATTTTCTTCATCATCATAAAATTCATTTAGAATGATGAAAGATTTCATCAGTGGTTTATATTTCTGAATTACCTCTTCTGCAACTAGAATTAGTTCTTTATCTAATAGATGATTTATTATCGGATAAATAGTTTTCTGACCGAGCAGTTTAGAAACATCATTAACTGTTAGTTTGTCTTGTTTCTTTAATGCGCTAATAATAATTTCTTCCTTTTCGGATAATTCAACTTGATCATCAAAATCCTCTCGAAGAATTAATATGGTTTCACTGGCCAGTTTTAAGCTTGCGGGTAGAGCTGCCGACATCACGTCGCCTTCGTTACACATATAATAATCGGTCATCCAGGTCCAAAATTTTAATTGTGTTTGGGTAACTGATGGCACCGAATCTATAACATCTAAAATATATTTGGCTTCGTAAACAGTAGGTGGAGTTGTTGTAATTCCGCTAATTAATGCGGTGTAAATCTTATGTTTTCCAAACTGAACGACCACCCTTTTGCCAATTTCAATTTGGTCATTTAAATCAAAAGGTACACGATAAGTATAGTTTTTCGCCAAAGATAAAGGCAAAATCACTTCCACAAAAAGTGTTTCTCTTTCCGTAAAAATATCAGGTTCAAATCGGTTCATTATTTATCTTTTACAGCAGCAAAGAATAGCATTATCCAGCCTAAAACAAAAAGCAAACCTCCTATTGGCGTAATTGGACCGAGAACATCAACAAAACCGATATTTAAAACACTTCGTGTTGCCAATAAATATAAAGAGCCAGAAAAAAGCAAAATACCAAAAGTGAAACAAAAATATGCAATATTGATTAGCTTGTTTCTATAACGGGCAAATGTAGAAAGATACAAAAGTGCGAAGGTATGATAGAACTGATAATCGACTCCTTTTTGCCATATTTCTAGTGATGGAGCATCAATTAGTGCCTTTAAGCCATGTGAGCCAAAAGCACCCAATAAAACAGCAACAGCACCAAAGAAAGAAGCAGTAAGAATAATACGTTTGTTCATATATGTTTTAGCTTAAAGCAATCGCTAAATTAATAAATTGAGTAAGAACTTCGTACAAATGGATGTAATAATTTAAATTTGTTGAACAAACAGATGAGAAAACTATTAGTTCTATTAATTGCATTGATTACGGGTGTAGGCTTTATGGCATACATCTATTTTTCTAAATTGAATAATGAAAATAATGCTAAAGACTTAGCGCTACAATCTGCAACAAATAACGCAGCTCTTATCTTCGCCTTCGAAAACGACAAAAGTTTTTACCAGATTATTGAAGGGCAAGGCTTACTACAACAAGTTTTAGGTAAGCAAAAAACTGAGTTGTTGGCCAGTTTTAAAGAAAACATCGTAAATGATAACACTTTGAATAGCTTTTTAAAAGACCAACAAGTGTATTTAAGCATTCTACCTGATGAAGAAAAAACGCTAAACTTTTTAATAACAATTCAAATCGAAGCAGATAAAAATTTCAAACAGTTATACGAGTCGTTAAGAGTAAAGAAAAAGATTTCTAAGGATGCAGGGAATATCTACACGCTTAAACTTAGTGATAGCCTGAGTGTTTTTTTGGGTGTACAAAATGAAGTATTAACCGCATCAACCTCTAAAAAATTAATAACCGATGCGGCCAATAGGTTGAGTGAAAATCCTTTTACAGAATATATTAAGCAAAATAATTTGCTTAATAAAAATGTGCTCGCTCATCTTTACATTAATTTTAATCAGGCTCCGTTATTGTTAAAAAATATACTTGCCGGAAACATAAATGGAGAAATATCGATATTAAATAAGCAAAATAGTTTCGCATCGTTAAGTTATAATTTCAGTAAAGAGAAAATTTTATTCAATGGAAATACTGAACTAAAAGCAACAGACAACTATCTAAAATTATTCGAAAATATTGCTACTCAAAGTATTTCTATAACCAATCTATTACCAGATAATACAGCGAATTATGCAGTTTATGCTTTTGACGACTACAAAAACTGGTTTAAGAAATTGCAGGACTGGCAAGTTCAAAAAAATGAGGAAAAGAAAATAGCATCAGTTAAAAATTCAGTTAAAAACGAATATAGAGTAGATCTTAATAACATTTTCATACCTTATGTAAAAAACCAATTTATTAGTTTTCAACTTGGTACCGGCGAAAAATTGGGTGCTATTACATTGTTAAACGGAGAAAAAGTAAAACAACTTCTTTTAGATATTAGCGCAGATTATGATGAAGATATTAAAATATTTAAATCATCAGATATTTTATATAATTTCTTTGGCGAACCTTTTAAAAAATTTGCTAGACCTTACTACACTATTATTGATAACAACTTAGTTTTCGCTAATAATGCAAGCACTGTTCAATCATTTTTAAACAGTTACAAAAACAATAGATTACTTATTCAAACACCAAAATATCTAGATGCTTTAAACCAACTTTCTACTACATCGAATATTGGTTATTATATTAACACAAAAAACTCTGCAGATATTTTTAGAAACAATATTTTGTTGCCCTTTTACAAACATTTAAGAGCAGATAGCGGATTAAAAAGTTTTGATACTTTTTACTATCAAATGAGTGCCGATAAAGATAAATTTATCACTAACATGCTTTTAAACAAATATTTAGAATCAAAAGTACCAGACTCTTTAACCAATCGTTAAATAACAGCCAGCCAAGAACCAATTTCATGAAGAAAATTTTACTTGTCGTAATTTTATTAGCATCATTTCAAAATTTGTTCAGTCAGCAATATGCGCTTTTTGGAACAAAAACAATGTTCGATGCATTTGAAAATCCTTCACAAAAATCATTTACTTTAGATTCTTCCCGAAGATTTTCTTCAAATTTCTTCCTACCCTATTTTGGTGTAAATGGGGCTAATACAGGTAGCGCTGAATCTGCAATTAGGAGGCTAATTGTAGATGGCGCAAACGATACCAGAACTTTACCGATAAATACCGGCGAAATTAACCACTTCTATGCAAATAGTAATGTTTATGTACTCACGCTTCGTATTTTCCAATCTTACAAGTACCAAAAAGAAATGGGCTTTGCTTGGCAAGTTAGAACAGATTCACAAGTAGATTATACAAACGAATCACTCGCCATATTTGATTCTTACTCAAGATTTCCAAAAAATACAAATTTGCCTGATATCTTCAACACAAAAGGCTATCAACAATCTTATCATCAGTTTAGCTTCACTTATCGCGAAAATTATAACAAGAGGTTGGCATTTGGTGTAAAAGCAAGTTTATTGAGTGGTATTGTGTATAACGATTTAAACATTTCTGATTCTCATTTATATATCGACCCGGAAAATAATATTTTGGATATTGGTCTTACAGGCACGTACTCCAGCAACTTTAACGATAAAAATAAAATATCAAGAAATACAGTTATTCCAACTTTTAAAAACCCTGGTGTTTCTGTTGGTTTTAGTACGAACTACACCACTAAAAAAGGATTATTTTTAATGGCAAACGTTAAAGATTTAGGCTTTATCTGGTGGCGCAACAATACAAATAAAACAACTGTTAATATGACCACGCCAAATTTTATTGATTTGAGCTCCAGTCAAAGTAATATAAACAAAGAAATAAAAGACATTTTTGAATCATCAGAACAACCGAAAAAATTTACAGCATTAACAAATGCAAAAGCCGATGTTTACTTATCTAAAAGCTATGGCTTTTACAAACCAGCTTTGGCAATTTCAAAAAACTTATTTTATAAAGGCGGAGATATTGCTTTAATCAACACATTTAAATACAATGATTTATCGGCTAGCGTAACCCCTCTTTATAACTTAAACAATGTGTTTATGGTTGGCCTACAAGGCAAATATCAAACCCCTAATTTTGAAATTTTTATGGGTACAGATAATTTAATTTCTAGCGCAAGCACGGCTAACTCAATTTTAAGAAATGACGCAACCGGTACTGGTTCAGTTGGCGCATCCTTTTACATGGGTGTTGGCATTAAATTCGGGAACATTGTCAACCACCCTCAATTTAGCGATGTTATGCCTGGCATAAATGATAATGAAGGTGGTAGCTTCTTTAAAAACCTGTTTTCAATATTTAAAAGGAAATAGTTAAACCTTCTTTTTAGGTTGAGTTAACACAAAATCCTTTAGATAGAACGGTTCAAAGTAAGCAACATCTTCAAAATTAGCTTCTTTAAAGGCTTTTTCTGCTAGTAAAGACATGTTGCCAGCAGAATTAAAATTTGAAGTACTGAAAGCAGCATTTGTATGATTTAAAACATCTTCACATTTTGGAGCACCATCGCCTAAAAAGGTAATTTTATTAGCCGAAAGTAATTCTGCAAAACTATCTTCATCAATTATTTTTGCCGACGTTTCTTCCAATACATTTAGGTGGGTATCAAAAACAGTTGTGTACACTTCCATTCTTCTTGCATCAATCATCGGGCAAATTAAACCATCATAATCAGGATTTTCAAGAATGAAACCTGAAGCCATCATTTTTAACGTTTCGACAGCAATTAACGGTTTATCCAAAGCAAAACATAAACCTTTTACTGTAGAAACTCCAATGCGTAAGCCAGTGTATGAACCTGGCCCCTTGCTTATTGCAATGGCATCCAAATCTTTTAATTCGAGTTTCGAAGCAATCATTAGTTCTTCAATAAACAAAGTTAAATTGCTTGCATGAAGGTTTTGACCACTTTCTTCTTTTACAGAAACAGTTTTACCATCAATCGATAAAGCAACGGAACAAACAGCTGTAGCAGTTTCTATTTGAAGTATTTTAGCCATGATTATGGGTTAGGAATTTATTTTGAACAAAAGTTTAATAAGTTGCGAATTTTTATTGTTTTTCTTTTTTATACCGACCTGTAACCTAAAACTTGCGACAATCTTTTTTACATACAGACTTATAACTTAAAACCTGTAACTCGTAACAAAATTAAGGCACCGGGTCGTGCCCATGTTTACCCCAAGGATGACATCTGCCAATTCTTTTCAGGGCCATCCAACCACCTTTAAACGGCCCGTACTTTCTTATTGCTTCGATTCCATACTGAGAACAAGTTGGTGTAAACCTGCAATTTGCACCCAGCATTGGCGAAATAGCATATTGATAAACTCTTATCAAACCTAAAAAAAACCAGCCAAATACCTTATTAATGTACCCCATTTGGTTGAATTAAACCTTGAAAACGCTTGAAAGTAGCAATAAGTTTTTTCTGGATAAAAGCAAATTCGTATTTTTCTTTACCTACAAACTGTATCGAAAACAAAAGTAAACCCTTGTCTTTAGGTAATTGAGTATAAAAATTTTCTTCTTTATTTAGGCGATAAGCTTCTCTAATTCTGCGTTTAAGCAAATTACGATCTACAGCCCTTTTATACCTCTTTTTAGGAACATTGATAACCACTTGAGCCTGAACATCAGTTGGTTCATCAATAAAGATATAGGAAACCCGAAAAGGGTATAATAAAAAAGAAGAACCGTTTTTAAACAACAGGTCTAAATATTTCCTGCTGCATAACCGTTCTTCTTTTTTGAATGTGTACATATACTTTTGATTGATAATTGCAGATTTTGATCTGCCGATTCCGAGTTAACGGAAAAGCAATCAAAAATTATGCTTTATGCTTGCGTTCGTCAGAAACTGTTAATCTTTTTCTTCCTTTAGCACGACGTGATGCTAATACTCGTCTGCCGTTAGCTGTTGCCATTCTTTCGCGGAAGCCGTGTTTGTTTCTTCTCTTTCTTTGCGAAGGTTGGTATGTTCTTTTCATGACTGTATATTATCTTATTATAATTTCAAAATTAAGAGGTGCAAATATAAAGCGATTTCTCTACAATTGCAAGTCTGTTTAATTATTATTTTTCTATTCGAAAATCAAATGTAGTAATTCTTTTTAAAATGCAGCCCCGCCTACGCTTCAAGCCCGAGAAAATCGGGGCTTTCTCGCTAAAGTCGGGTTTAATTAAAAACTGTTTCTTCTACTATTTAAAGCTGCAAGTTGGCTTACAAACCTAGAGCAGCTTTTAATTTCACATAACCTGTTTTACTTACCGGCAACCATATATCCGATTTAAGCAATACTACGTAGCTATCTTTTTCTTTAAGCTCTATTTTAGTAACCTGAGCTAAATTAATAATATAAGAACGATGTATTCGTATAAACTGACCAGCATCTAAAGTTTGCTCAAAGTAAGTCATGGTTTTATTTTTATAAAACGAACCATCACTTGTGCTTAATTTCACGTAGTCATCATCGGCCTCCAAATAATTAATATCAGCTACTGGAATAATTTTAATTACACCATCCTTCTTAACTACTACCCTATTATTTTGTGCCGGACTTTTAGCTGCCGCATCTAAAACAGCTTCTGTATTTTCAGTCTGGTTTAATCTCGCTGGTAATTTCTGAATGGCTAAATCGAAGCGGGTTTTATCAATAGGTTTCAATAAATAATCTACCGCATTAACTTCAAAAGCTTTTATCGCAAACTCATCAAAAGCTGTAGTAAAAATTACGGCAGGCTTATCCTCAACCAGTTCAAGCATTTCAAAACCACTTATTTTGGGCATTTGAATATCAAGAAAAATTAAATCGGGCTTGTGTTGAGTTATCGCTTTTAAGCCTTCAAAACCATCGCAGCATTCTGCAACAATCTCTATTTCTTTATATTCTGAAAGGTAATATTTTACAATATCTCTTGCTAAAGGCTCATCATCAATTAGTATGGTCCTGATCATTTTTTTGAGGAATTTTTAAGGTTGTAATATATAAATTATTTGCCTCAATTTCTGTTTGCAACAAATGTGGATTTGCGAACAAAAGGTATAATCGTCGTTTAATAGCTGTTAAACCAAATCCTGTTCCACCGGTAGCTTTCATTTCAGGGTCGAAAGGATTTTGTACTCTTAAATTTAATATGTTTTGCTCTACCGTTACATCAATTTTAATTGTTATGCCAGCTGAAGTATTGTATAGGCCAAATTTTATTGCATTCTCTACAATTGGCTGTAGTAAAGTACCAGGTAAACAAAGCCTATGTGTTTCTTCATCTACATTAACTTCAATCTTTAATCTATGACTGAAACGGACTTTTTCGATATCTAAATAAAGTTGAATATACTCCATTTCTTCTTCAACTGAAACCCAAAGTTCGTCATCTCTTTTTAGCGTTCCTCGTAAAAAGGAAGCTAATTTAGTAATCATTACCCCTGCTTCTTTAGGGTTTACCATTGTTAAAGCAAAAACAGAGTTTAAACTATTAAAAAGAAAATGTGGTTGAAGCTGATGCCTTAATTTATTTAATTCGGCTTCTTTAGCTAAGCTTTGCGCCGTTAAAAGTCTGGTTTGAGTTTCAGATTGTTCTTCTAACCGATACCATAAAATATTTGCTAAAGCACACCATCCCAAACACATGAAACATATTAATCCACGAAAAGTAAAGGAGAAATTATAAAAATCCAAATAGTTTTTAAAATCGGCAAATACATAACCTAAACTATATTTTGCTGCATATATAATTACGAACGTTAAAGCCAAGCTAATAATCAAAACGTATAAAATACGCTCATTTTTAGGTTGATAATAGCCTAACATATTACTTACCCCAACACAAGCAATTGCAAGTAAAAAATTGTTAACAACACTATCTGTAAAAGCTATTATCCAAGAAAAATTGACTACATAGTGAAGTCCTATCCCACATAAAATAGTCCAGGCTATAGCAAACACCAGTGATATTTTTTGAATTTGTGGAACTGATAATGGTCTTGTTGTCAAAACTTATAAGTTTAGTTTAGGTTTTTTAAATTTGCAGATAAGCTTCAATCAATTTTGCTTTCAAATCGATTGAACTTACCTCTATCCCATCCACAAGCTCACTTATTTAATTTGAGCCTTTTTATTACTTAAAAACTTTTTATTTCAATTCCACCGAACATTACTGTTCCATCTATAATTAATGTTTTTTGTACTTCGCCTGTTGGAATTAAATGCCCTCTTTTATCTTCAATACTTCCAAATATTGGAGTTACGTTCGATTTGATTACCCAATTCTGCGGAACAACCAATTTTACACCACCAAACACCGCAGTTACATCAAAGAATGCATTTTCAACAAAATCTGCTTGTGTTAAATTAACATCGGCACCACCAAAAACTACAGTTATATCGCCCCCTTTTAAATTTTTAGAATAAATAATCTGATTGCTTCCTCCGAATACAGCAGTTGCTTCAACAAAATCATGACTGCTTGCTTTTCTATCTTGGGTTGCGTTAATGTCATCATTTGATGAGTTGAAGGTATCATCAAATCGATTTTTATTTCCCGCTTTCTTAAAAGAACCTTTAGGTTTAAAAATTAAGTAAGCACCTAAAATCACTAATCCAATTCCTAAAGCATATTTCGAAGCATCAAAATCTAATCCTGTTATGTCATCAATAGTAAAATAAGAACCAATTAATACCATAATTAACCAACCAGCACCTTTAAAATTTCGTCGTGCACCTACAAAAAGACCAATTACAATTAAAAGTGTATGCCAGCTGAATACCCAATGCGGAACATTAAACCCTATATTATCTAAAAGAAATGCTAAGCCGATGAAAACGATTACCAATCCGCTGAGCATTCTGCCAGAACGGTTATTGGTTATATTATTATTATTTAAATTTTCCATTTGTGCAATTATTAATAACCAAAAGTATCTATAAAGAAATATTGTAAGCATAGCAATTCAGCAAAAAATAGCCAAAAGGCGGTGAGTTGCTAAATTTCATCGGTGAAAAATATTTTAGTAATTTGACAGCATGAAATTTCTCTTAACAATATGCATCATGTTTATTTGTGTAAACCTGAATGCTCAAGATATCAAAAGCAATTACAAAATATATGATGTAAAAAAACAAAAAATTATTTCTGTTGATGATATTATTACAGATATGAATAGCGCAGACGTATTATTTTTTGGAGAAGAGCACAACGATTCTATCGGGCATTATCTTGAAGCAGAAATTTTTAAAAAATTAAACGAAAAATATCCGCAAAAAACAGTGCTAACCTTAGAAATGTTTCACACCGATATACAACCGATTATTGATGAATATTTAGCCGATTTAATTTCTGAAAAGAATTTTACCAAAGAAGCCAGAGCGTGGCCAAACTATAAAGATTACAGACCTTTAATTGAATATGCAAAAGCGCAAAAACTTACTATTATTGGTGGTAACGCCGCAACAAGATATAGTAATGCCGTAACCAGAGGTGGCCTGGAAACATTAAAAAACTTTCCAAAAACATCTTCATCATTTTTACCTCCTTTGCCTATTGATACTGCAACAGGCAGATATAATGAAAAATTTACTGATCTACTGGGCGGACACAGCATGGGATCAATGAAAGTTTATCAAACTCAAAATTTTTGGGATGCTACAATGGCTTGGTCTATCGCTAAATTTATCAAAACCCATAAAAACGTTAAAGTATTTCAATTAAATGGAAGATTTCATAGTGACGAAAAACTGGGCACACTAGCACAACTTCAAAAATATGCTCCAAAACTACAAATCCTGAATATTTCATCTTTTTCTGATGAAAGCTTTGACAACCCAGATTGGGGAAAATTTAAAAATTTAGGCGATTATATTATTATCACTAATCCAAAAATTAACCGAAGCTTTTAAATAACAAAACCGCTGATAATCAGCGGTTTTGTTTATATTTTATGCCTTAGTTTTAAGCAAATCTCTAATTTCTGTTAAAAGAATTTCTTCTTTTGTTGGTGCAGGTGGAGCAGCAGCTACCGCGGCCTCTTCTTTGCGTTTCATTGAATTAATGGCTTTTACCATCATAAAAATAACCAATGCTAAGAGTAAAAAATTAATAGCAACCGTTATAAAGTTACCGTATGCAAAAATTGCAGCACCATCAACCTTTTTAGCATCTGCTAAGGCAGTTCCTTCGGCAACAGTACCTCTTAAAACTACATACATATTACTAAAATCAGGTTTACCAATAATAGCTGCAACTACCGGCATAACCAAATCATTAACAACACTATCGATAATTTTACCGAAAGCTCCTCCAATAATTACTCCGACCGCTAGGTCCATAACATTGCCCTTAATGGCAAACTCTTTAAATTCTTTTGCAAAGCCCATAATTAATTAAGTTATAGAATGATTTAAGAACGAAAATAACAAACATTAGTTTGCAAACAAACGTTTATCGAAATTTTTAAACTAAATTCTCTGCATCATTAGATTAATATCTACAGAATATTTGATATGATTTGTTTATTTTTGCCCCACTCTTTTATATAAAATATGTTAAAGCAACACCTACAGCAAAAGTTACTACAGAAATTATCACCTCAACAAATACAATTTATAAAGTTGTTGCAGGTGCCTACCGTTGCTTTAGATACGAGAGTTAAAGAAGAACTTGAAGAGAATCCGGCGCTTGAAGACCCAAGTTTAATGACGGCAGACGAACCCAAAGGTGAATATGACGATTTAAACGATGGTCCAGATGATTATGAAAAATCATCGGATGACAATAGCATGGATGAGTTTAATGTAGATGATTATTTACAAGACGACAGCACCAACGATTATAGCACTAATTATAATAATAGTGATGATGATGAAGAGAAAAAGGAAACACCAATTGCAATAGAAAGTACTTTTTTTGAAAGTCTTCAGGAACAACTTGATTTAATTCCACTCTCTGACCAGGATTTTATTATTGGCAAGCAAATTATCGGAAGCTTGGACGATGATGGTTATTTACGTCGTCCGCTAAGCTCGATGATTGATGATTTGGCGTTTTCTCAAAACGTTATGGTTGAGGAAGAAGATGTTCTGGAAATGTTAAGACTTATTCAAAGCTTTGACCCTCCGGGTATTGGTGCCCGAGATTTAAAAGAATGTTTATTAATTCAACTAAAAAGGAAAGACGCAGGCAATCCCATTATAGTGAAGGCTATGAATGTTGTTGAAAATTACCTTGATGAATTTACGCGTAAACATTATGATAAATTAGAGAAAAGTTTAGGCCTGGATAGTGAAGAACTTAAAGAAGTTGTTAACGAAATTCTTCGCTTAAACCCTAAACCAGGGGATGCAAATCAGGTTACGACCAAGCAAATGCAAATCATTCCTGACTTTCATATCAGTAATAATGATGGGATTTTAATATTGACATTAAACTCGAAAAACGCTCCGGAATTAAAGGTAAGTCGTTCTTACCAGGAAATGTTTGAGCATTATGATAAAGCTTCATCGAAAGATAAAAAACTTAAAGAAGCCGTTCAATTTGTTAAGCAAAAATTAGACTCTGCAAAGTGGTTTATCGATGCAATTAAACAAAGGCAACAAACTTTGCTTAAAACCATGAATGCAATTATGCATTATCAATACGAATATTTTTTAACTGCCGATGAGCGTAAAATGCGCCCTATGATTTTAAAGGATATTGCGGATAAGATTGATATGGATATTTCAACAGTATCTAGGGTTGCAAACTCTAAATATGTTCAAACTGAATTTGGCACATTCTTATTAAAATCTTTTTTCTCGGAGGCTATTCAAACAGAAAATGGCGAAGAAGTTTCTAACAAAGAGGTTAAAAAAATTCTTGAAGATTGCATTGGTAGCGAAGATAAACGCAAACCACTGGCAGATGAAAAGCTTACTGAAATTTTAAAAGAACGTGGATATAATATTGCAAGAAGAACTGTTGCAAAATATCGTGAGCAAATGAATATTCCGGTAGCTAGATTAAGGAAAGAATTATAGATAGTTATTTTCATGTTTAGTTTTTTGGTTAGCAGATTTACCTAAAGACCAAAAAACTAATCTCCAACAAACCAAATTCTACCACATTTTAATATACGATGGTACTTTGTAAATATTGTTAAGCAATAAGCCAAGCACAATTTCATGGCTACCATTACTTACGGTATTCAAATCTGATGTTGTAAAATCATAAGAATAGGTTAAGTTAACCATTTTACCAATATTAAATCCTGCCATAGCAGAGAAAGAATCATCTTTTCTATAACTACCACCCAACCATATCTTATCTTTAAAAGCAACTTTCATATTTAAATCTACCGAAACTGGTGAAGGTTGAACATACTTAACCATAACTGATGGAATAGCGGCAATCTGATCATCTAAAAAGAATTTATACCCTGCCGTCGCAAAAAAGTGTGGAACTTCTTTTCCTGTATTGTAATTATCAGAATTTGTAAAACTTAATTTCTGTGATAAAATTTGCTGTGCAGAAACTCCTGCGAAAACTCTAGCTCCATATAGCCAAATACCCACACTTAAATCGGGTCTTAATTGGCTAACTATTGCATTGGAGATAGCAGGATCGGTTTGTGTATCAGGAAATACAAGTGAATTTACATCTAATTTTATACTAGAAACACCTGCAGCTGCACCAACAGATAAATTAAAACTATTACTTAACTGCAAGTGATAAGCGTAGGTTAAATTAGCATCAATTCTGGACAAAGGTCCTGCCTTATCTTGAACCACGGTTACGCCCATGCCATGATGCGCAGGAGATGAAGTATAATTCTGCATATAATTTCTATCCATTGGATTACCAGTTTGTTCTGGAAATGAGGTTAATGCATTACTCCACAACTGATTATCTCCTAAAGCCCAATGTGCTGAAACAAAAGAAGTTTGAGGTGCATTATCTATACCTGCCCATTGCTTGCGAAAGCCAGCCTTAAAATCAATATAATTTTCAATTCCTGATAAGGCAGGATTTAACAGGTATTGATTAAAAATATACTGTGTATATTGAGGCTTTTGTTGCGCTAAAGCCTCAAAAGAAATAAATAACGCAATTACTAGTAGATATTTTTTCAATTTTTATCTGATTATGGTTAGCGGTCCGGTTACAGTTTTCCTGCCATTTCTTGGATTGATAATATAGTAATAAACCCCCACAGGTAAAGGTCCATTTTGGTAACTACCATCAAAAGGGATTTTATATCCGTTACTAAAAAAAACTCTTCCCCCATTACGATTAAAAACCTCTATTGTTGCTTTTGGATAGCTATCCAAATATTTAATATTCCAAAAATCATTAACTCCATCACCATTTGGTGTAAACGAATTTGGAGGTATTAAGGCTTGCAAAACTTTAACAGTAACAGATGTTGTTGTAGTACAACCCTCATTTGTTGTAACTAAAAGTAAGTAATTGGTATCTTTTTGTGGCGATGCTATTGGATTTAATACATCATCATGATCTAATCCAATAGATGGGCTCCATTTATAAATCAAACCAGAGCCTTGAGCCACCGCTGGTATTTTAACTTCACCACCAGCTAAAATATAAAGCGTGGCTCCCATATCTGCAGTTGGCGATTCATAAACAGTTATTACATTCTTTATACTATCTGCACAACCATTTGCTGCATTTACAGTATAGGTTATTTCATGCTGACCGACGCCAGCAACTCTTGGGTTAAAATTTCCATCCGCATCTACACCTTTTCCACTGTACTTCCCGATAATTCCAAAAGTTTCTTTCGCTTGGTTAATAATTACCGAACCATCATTTTGGCAAACAGAAGGAATATCAGCAAATTCTAATATTGGAGATGGTTTTAGGGTAATTATCTGCGAAGTTGAGTCTTTGCAAGTTTCTCCAGAATAAGCAACCAAATGAATGGTAAAGTTTTTATCTGCATTGCCACCGAAAACAGGATAAGTTAAGTGGATATTATCTCCTGTTGGATAAACAATTGTTTGAAAAACTTCTGGTGCATTTAAATAATCCTGATATATTAATATTTTGGTAATTCTACCTATCAATATGGTAGAAGTATTATTAATTACCACATCTTGATTACTACATAAATTATTTTCGTTCTGAACCGTAAATCCAGCCTTTTCAACGGCTCCATTCACTATAAATTTCTGCGTTCTACTTGTGATACAACCATTAATATTAGTAATTTTTAAAGTAACGGTGTACTCACCCGATTCTATGTATCTGTGCTTTCCATCTTTATCTGTTGACGTATTTGGATTTGTTGCATTTGCAGCAACATCTCCAAAATCCCATTCGTATTTAAAAAAATCTGTTCCGCCAGTTACATCAACAGATTTATTTACAAACAAAGCAAAAACATCAGTTAAACAAACATCAGGTAAGCTAAAATCAGCAATAGGTAAATTAGTTACGGTTACATTCTTTGTAAAGGCGATGCTAACACATCCTTCTGCAGAGGTTGTAACCAGCGATATGGTGAATACACCCGGACTTGCGAATTTGTAAGAAAATGGTGCTCCATCTATTTTATCAATTTTTGTTCCATCACCCAAATCCCAACTCCACTTCACAATTTTATTACTTGTTTGGAGGCTGCTTATTGTAGACTCATCTTTTACCAAATAATCGGTATTAATGCAGGTATTACTTGCTGATGAAAATAATGAAACCGGAAGTGGAAATATTTTAACTGGTTTCTGTAACGCATTAGACGAACAACCAGTACCAGATTTTACAACTAAACTTACCGTGTAATTTCCTTCAGCTGCATATTGATGTTTCGGGTTTTGTTCGTTTGATTTTTTACCATCTCCAAAATCCCATAACCATTCGGTAATTGCAAAGTCTACCGCATTAGATGCACTTTTATCTGTAAAAAGTATATCCGATTTTGCACAACTTGTTGCAGCTACATCAAAAGCAACAGTTGGAAGATCATAAATTGTAAAAACATAGTTCGTTTCTAGATCTCCATTTTGACAGTTCACTGCATTATCAGGCACATGAGCAATTACATTTAAATGGTATTCGCCTGCAACTGTATAGGTTTTTTTTGCTGGATAACGGTAAACATAAATGGTTTGCCCATTTACTATTTTTACTTCTGGTATAAGGCTTGGACTTATTAACTCTGGTTGACCATCTAATTTCCAAGTAATTTTATCGGGTTGATAAGGTAGATTAACTTTAAAATCGACTTGCTGCCCAATACAACCATTTGGACTTTCCTCGTTTTTTGCTTCATTAACCACCGTTAGATAGTTGTTTGAAGAAAGGTTTGTTCCAGCAGAATAAGAATAAGATTCTGCCTGCCCGAATCCGTATGCTATTGCATTAAAGCCATCATCAGCAGTTAGCGTTAAACTAAGATCGGTAACAGGAATCTGAGCATAGGCATAAGCTGTATTTCCAGATAATGTATTCCAGTTTACAACTGGTGCTACGCCATTTATTTTAAATGTAGCGGTTTTATTTGCTCTAATTAAGATATTTAAATAGCGCTCAGCAATATTCTGCAGAGGAGACGAAAACACAGTTACTCCTTTAATATTAAATTCTATTGGGTTTAGCATCACCATTTCAGGATCGCCAATTATTAAACCTCCACTAACTGATGAACAGGCTTGAGTTAGAGAATATTGTGCAACACTAATTAATTTATCGGCTGAAATAAATGTAGACTCAGTTAATTGACCGCTTTCTATAAACGTACCCTTATTGACAGTATATGTTTGTCCATTATAATTAACCTTTGTATTATCTTCTTGCGCCAAAATCCGCAAAATGTACTTTCTATTAATAAATGGAACAACTCCATAATTTTTACCCCAACTTACAGTAGGATAAAGTTGTTGATATAATGGATCTTGAGAACCGCTACAGGCAATTGTAACTACAGAGGTGCCAGAAAAAGCAGCAAATCTTTTACAAGATGATGTAGAAGGGTCTGTTTCGACAAATACACCTGTTAAATCAGCAGAACCAGAAATATATTCATAAACATCGCCAGCCTTTAGTAAGGTTATTGTTTTGGTTGCACCACTTTTTTCGTGTAGAAGAACTGTCGTATTATCCTCAACAGCAACAATAGCCAAGTAATTATTACCACCATTACTTTGAGTATAATTCATCGAATAATATGTCTGTCCTAAAGTTTCATAAGGCAATATTAAAGATGCTGCAGATCTGGCATTGCCGTATATATGAGTATAGGCCGAAACTTTTGGTTTACCATCTGTAACTTTAATATGAATACCTCTATTTAAGAGATTAACATTTGATTCAGAAAAATTAATATAAGCATTCTCTCTTGGCACATCGAATTGAACGGCAGTATTAGCAGGAATAGGTAGGATTTGAGACCAGGTACCGCAACTAACTGTAACTTCAGAATCAAATTTTGAAGTTACAAAAACTGCAATATTTGCTAAAGAGCCACCTGATGGAACATGAGTTGGAAAAACAGCCCAAAAATCTGTTCCTTCATTAGAAACATTTTGCGCAAAAACTTTACTGGTAAGTAAAATTGAAATAACAACAAAAACTAATAAAACAGCCTTTTTCATTGCTATTAACCTAATTCTGAAATAGTTTGCATTTTTATAAAAATAGAAAAGCAATATACTATTTAAGAAAGTACGAGAAAAGCAAGTATTAAAAAATTAACACTTTTTTTAAAAAAAATCTTTTTTCATTAAAAAAAGCTATCAGTGTAATCTTATTTAAATATTCATTTTGCTTTAACAACTAAATTTACTTTACTGGTGGTTCGTTTTTAGCATTTTTAAATTCTTTAACGCTTCTTCCTATACCTTTCATTAATTCAGGTATTTTTTTGCCCCCAAAAATTAAAACAACTATAACTCCGATTAAGACAATTTCTAAAATAGACATGATTTATTTTTTACTGAATATACGATTTAAAGTACAATAATGCTCTAAATTAAAACGCAGCTATACGAGTAAGGCATTTAATGTTCTTGCTTTCACTTTAGGAACAGCACCATATTTCATAAACTCTGAAAAACCTTTCAATTGTTTTATGGCCTTTATAGCCTCATAACCAACAAGTGTACTTCTAATTTTATTAAGCAACATCGTATCTGTTTTAAACATATCACTTTCTGTTAAAATTCCTTTATCGATGAATTTTTTTATTAATTCGGCCATTTTGCCATTTGCGTAAAGATAAAGTGGCAGCTTAAACACTTCATCATTTAAACGCACAAAGGTTTCATTAATCCACAATACTTCTTTTTCAGCATTAATTGCAATTTGCCCATCCTTCAAAGTAACTGCATTTAAAAATTCTATTGCCCTTTGCCTTGATATAATTCCAGCATAAACCCCATCACGCAGCGTATAATCCAAGCGGTCGGCACATAAAGCAGGCATTGGTTGCTCTAAAATATTAAATGTTCCAAAAACGATTTGATTAACGTTATATCCATATTTTATCAAAACATCAGGAACTTCAGATTTATACAAAATTTCTGCAAATACTTTTTCATGATAATCTTCTTCTTTATTATCAAAAACATAATCGCCAACATGAGAAAATGCTGTATGCGAAACATCATGAAGTAAACCGGCTATTTGCTCCAATTCAGAACCTCCAAGTTTTCTAATTAACATCATAACGCCAATTGCATGTTCTAATCTGGAATGGCATATATCAGGATTAACCAAATATATAGCACCACTCTGATGCACACCAGCCAACCGCTTCAATGCATCAGTAGCTAAAATGTCTTCAAATATTTGAGGCAATTCCATTTTGCCATAAAGTATATCGTTAACCTGTATCATGCCTTCACTCCTTAATATTCAATTAAAATTACCAAACAATATTACTAAATATTTTAGCCAAATAAAAACTTAAATATCCACAAAAAAACCTTTAAAACTAAATAAATTAGCTAACATATTAACTTTCAAATAATTTGAAAATGATTATTACAATATCATGATTAACAAATGGCAAGAATAAAAAACAAGCATTTGATATAAACGTTATAATTGTAAAAAATAGGTATATGGCAACTTCTCCGCAAATACGTAAGGCTTATCTCGATTATGTTTTAACTAACAATGAGAAACCGAAATCAGTTTACAGTTTTGTTAAAAAACTTAAAATTACCGAAGCTGAATTTTATCAGTTTTATGCTTCTTTTGAAAGTATAGAAAAAAATATCTGGTTTGAATTAACTTTTGAAACCATTTCAAAAATCAAAGAACAAGAGGTTTGGTTTCAATATTCATCTAGAGAAAAAATGCTTTCTTTTTTTTACAGCTATGTAGAAAACCTTAAAAACGAGCGTAGTTTTATAATTTACAGCTTAAAAAACTTTAAAGGCAAATTTTCTACACCAACAGTGCTTGCTGGTGTAAAGCCAATTTTTGAAAATTTTGCTGAAGAAATTATTAATGAGGGCCTAGAAAGTGGCGAGCTTGCAGAACGTAAGTTTTTAAGTAAAAGGTATAAAGATGCTTTATGGATTCAGTTCGCTTTCATATTAAATTTTTGGGTAAATGATGATAGTGATGGTTTTGAAAAAACAGATGAAGCAATAGAAAAAGGCATAAATGTTACTTTCGATTTGTTCCAACACTCTCCTATTGATAATTTATTTGAGTATGGAAAATTTTTGAGCAGAAATGGGAATTTTAAAGAGCGCATGGGGTTATAAAAATAAATGAAAGAGCAAAAGAGTATTCCGGTTACAAAAGCAGAACGTTCGGCAAAATTTGTTAAAACAGGTTTTCAAATTGGCGGCAATTACATAAAGCATTATTCGAAAAAGTTATTCAATCCTGATTTAGATAGAGAACAATTGAATGAAGACAATGCGACAGATATTTACAAATCGTTAAGCGAACTTAAAGGAAGCGCATTAAAAATTGCGCAGATGTTAAGTATGGATAAAAATATTCTTCCAAAATCTTACGTTGACAAATTTACACAATCTCAATACAATGCTCCGCCCCTTTCCGGACCACTTATTGTAAGAACATTTACCAAGAGTTTTGGCAAAACGCCAGAAACAATTTACGATAGTTTTAATCTTAGTTCTACAAATGCAGCTTCAATAGGTCAGGTTCATCAGGCTACTTTAAATGGCAAAAAATTAGCCGTTAAAATACAATACCCTGGTGTTGGTGATAGTATTTCATCCGATTTAAAGTTGGTAAAGCCTTTTGCATTCAGGCTACTTGGCATGTCTGAAAAGGAATTGAATATCTATATAAAAGAAGTAGAAGAAAGGTTACTGGAAGAAACCGATTATGAATTAGAGGTTAAACGCTCTATAGAATTCTCTGAAGCTTGCAAAAACCTCGATAATGTAGTTTTTCCAACTTACTATCCTGAATTATCTGGAAAGCGTATTATTTCTATGGATTGGATTGACGGCTTGCACTTGAAAGAGTTTTTAAAAACAAATCCCTCGCAAGAGTTGAGAGATAAAATTGGTCAGGCTTTATGGGATTTTTATAATTTTCAGCAGCATGAATTAAGAGCTGTACATGCAGATCCTCATCCAGGAAATTTTATGATTACGCCCGATGAAAAACTTGGAGTAATTGATTTTGGATGCATTAAAGAAATGCCGGATGATTTTTACAATCCGTTTTTCTCTTTAATTTCTACTGATGTTATTCAGGATAAAGCTAAAACAATTGACGCTTTTAGAAAACTGGATATGATTCACAGTGATGATACATCTGCTCAGGTTGAATTCTACTATAAATCGTATAAAGAAATGATTGAACTTTTTGCTAAACCATATATTAACGAATCTTTCGATTTTAGCAAAAACGAATTTTTTGAGAAGTTATATGAATATGGTGAAAAAATTGCTAAAATGCCCGAATTTAAACAAGCTAGAGGTGTAAAGCATTTTATTTATGTAAATCGAACCAACTTTGGTTTATACACAATTTTGCATGAATTAAAGGCAAAAGTAAAAACAAATACCTTTAAGCCAACACTTTAATTATCCTGCATTTTTTTTCACTACGTCAACCATATGGTCAATATCAAATGGCTTTTGAATAAAGTCATCTGCTTTGCTTTCTTCTGCAATTTCTGGTAATTTATCAGAGGTTGAAGTTAAAACAGCAGGTATATCCTCCGTTTCGGGGTTGGTTTTTAACTCTTTAACTATTTTAGAGCCTTTCTTTGTTCCTTTAATATGATCGTCTATAACGATAACATCTGGCTCAATTTCATCAATTTTCTCAATAGGCTCAGTTGTTAAAGAGGATGTAACATTAAATCCCTCCTCATCTAATACCTGATCCATAATATCCAAAATATCCTTGTTATCCTGAACAAGAACAACTTTTTTCTTCATAACAGCTAACCGCTTAATTTCTTATAAAGATAAGAAAAAGAATATTGATGAGATTAATACTATTTCATTTTACTTTTTTTTTAAAAATTACAATGCCAGTTCATCCGGTTTATAATCCTGTTCGTCGATTAGTTACAAGAGCTTGTATAAAACCCCTATTTAGCCTGCAACGTTTTTTGATTACCTGCGTCTTATCTACAAAACCTTTAGAAAATCTTAAATAACTAATTGACAAATAATTATAAATAACAGCATTATGAAAACCTCAATCAAAACCTTAATCGCATCATCATTAACAGCTATCGTTTTAACATCTTCAATTTTTGCAACAAGCGCATTAGCAGCAGAAAAAAAACCTAAAACTGTTTCAGCTCCTACCACTTTTAAAAGAGTTTCTGTTAAAGGAAATGTTGAAATTACTATTATACAAAGACAAAATGATGGCATAAATTACACAGAAGATAATACAGGCAAAGCAAAAATTACGCAAGAAGGCGATCTGTTACGCATCAGTTCAACAGATAAAGAGGCTTGTAAATTAATCGTTTATGTTAATGACATTTATCGTATTGAAGCTTCAGACAATGTTATTGTTAAAACAAGTGGCAAGTTAAAAACCAGGTTTTTACAAATATTTATAAAAGGAAGTGCACACGCAGATATTAGTTCGACTACAGAAGGGTTATACACAGTTATAGAAGGTAATGCTGAATTAAAATTAAGCGGTGCAACAGATAACCACACTTTAGTAATGGGCAAAACACCTAAGCTAACTATTGATAGATTTGCAGCATTAAGAACTAACATCAGTTCAACTGAAGCTAAAGAAATTGAAACCGCAGCTCTAATTAAATAATTAATATCTAATTATTTATAAAAGGCGATGAGAAATCATCGCCTTTTATATTTAAAAAAAACACATCTTCAGTCTTTCTTCAGAATCACTTGCTATTTTGCAGAAATTCATAATCGATGGCTAATCTTTTTAAAAGCAGATTTTCAATTTTATTTGCTTTTCTTGTTTATTTTTTAACTTTTTCATTTCTGATAAGAACAATTCTTGTAATAGAATCTGCAAGTAGAAATGCCAATTTTAAAGTATTGGAAATTGTTAGGATTTATCTATCAGGGCTTTTTTTTGATCTCGGATCTGGTTTATTAATTATCACAATATATTCTATTTTTCTACTTATAGTTCCAAATAAATTTTATTTAAAAAAATGGAACAAAATATTTAGTTGGGCAGCGTTATTCTTTTTTGTTATGATAACGTTATTTTCATTTTTTGCCGAGCTAACTTTTTGGCAAGAATTTGAAAGCCGGTTTAATTTTATAGCAGTAGATTATTTAATTTACACTTACGAGGTTATTAATAATATTAACGAATCATACCCACTTCCACTTTTAATATCGGGCATGCTACTTCTTGCAATTGGAATTACTTACACATTTTATAAGCTAAATATTTTTAAAAACAGTTTTAATTCCAATATAACATTTAGCAGAAGACTTTTAATTTCCTCTATTTTAATTTCTTCTGCCGTTCTATTTAGTTTGTTTGTTAAAAATAGTTGGGCAGAAAGCGGAAACAATCGCTATGCGAATGAATTAAGTAAAGCTGGTATATATTCATTTTTTGCTGCTTTTAAAAACAATGAATTAAACTATACCGATTTTTACAAACTGATAAATGATAAAGAAGCCTTTGCTTTAGTTAAGGAAGAACTTACCGAAACTGGAACAATTTTTTCTAAAGGTCTATCAATAAGAAGGGAAATAACCAACACAAACCAAACTTACAAACCAAATGTAATTATGATTACAGTGGAAAGTTTAAGTGCTGATTTTCTAGAACATTATGGCAATAACCAAAACCTTACACCAAACCTAGATACACTTGCAAATCATAGCGTATTCTTTAGTAATATGTATGCAACCGGAACTAGAACTGTTCGTGGTATGGAAGCGTTAACACTTTCTATTCCACCAACACCAGGCAGTAGTATTGTGCGCAGAATGGATAACGAACATCTTTTTACAGTTGGTCATGTTTTTAAACAACAAGGCTATACCAACACATTTTTTTATGGTGGTGATGGTTATTTTGATAATATGAATCACTTTTTCGGCAATAATGGTTACAACATTGTTGATAGAGGCAGAAAATTGCTAAACGAAACTTATGATGGAACCCGAACTTTAATTAAGGATAACGATGTAACGTTTGAAAATGCATGGGGTATTTGTGACGAAGATATTTTTAATGTAGTTATAAAAGATGCGGATAAAAAGTATAAAGAAAATAAGCTTTTTAATAACTTCATTATGACAACATCCAACCATAGACCATATACTTTTCCAAACCATAAAATTGATTTACCAGTAGGCACGAGAGAAGCTGCCGTACGATACACCGATTATGCAATTGGTAATTTTATTAATAAAATAAAAACCAAACCATGGTTTAAAAATACAGTAATTATTATAGTTGCCGATCACTGCGCAAGCAGTGCAGGTAAAAATGAGATAGATATTTCTAAATATCAAATTCCTTGTATGATTTTAAACTTGCCAAATACTGCTAAAATGAATATTAGTAAAATGACCTCTCAGATTGATCTTTTTCCAACGCTTTGGAGTTTATTAGGCTGGAAATACACAAGCAGTTTTTATGGCAAAAATGTATTAGACGAAAGTTATAAACCGAGGGTAGTTTTAGGCACTTACCAAAAACTGGTTTATATGAAAGGAGATAGCCTGGTAATTTTAAGTCCGCAAAAAAAGGTTGATACTTATCTCTACAATAAGACTAAAAATGAACAGATAAAAACTAGTTTTCCTGTAACACTAACCAATCAGGCAATTGCGAATTATCAAACTGCTTTCGAAATTTTTAAAAACGGAAGTTTGAAACAATAAATTTAAGACAAAAAATAGCCTGTAAAATTTAAATATCTTACAGGCTATTAAAAATATACTTAATTTAAGTTTACACTTAAATCTTGAGCTTTAGATTGCTCTAACTCTTTTCTTTTGGCTTTAGTTAAATATTTAACACCAACTCTTAACGCTTTTAAACCAGAAACACCTTGAAGTTCTTCTAAATCTAACTGCTCTAAATCATCATTTAAGTACCCTTGGTCTTGCAAATATTTAATATATTCGAAATATTCTTTAGCTTCATCGGCATTAAAATAAACCATTGCAATTTTATCAGGTTGCGTTAATCTTTCAGTCGTTCCTTTTATTAATACTTTATCAATACGTTTTTTTACAACTTCATACCTAATGTTGTAAGCACCTTCAACATCAAAACGGCGTTCATCATTTCTGAAACTAATATCAATAGAATTTGAGTGGATAAATACCAATTGAGTAGTTTCTAAAGGTCTAGGCATTTCGCCAATTAAGCTTTTAGATAAACGGGCAATTTCTACCATCGATGTTAATTGCCATAAACGAATATTCTTCAAATACAATAAATCAAATGGTCTGTTTGGAGCAATTTCCTGACCAATGTAAATATCATATTCTACACCATCGGTTCTGAATTTAGCGAAATAGCAAGGATAAGATGCCTGAAGATTTTGCTGAGCAGTTTCTAAATACTGGCTAACTTCCATATTTATCAATTGCATAGAAACTTCTAGTTTTCTTCTGTTTTCGTATGCTAATCCAGTTTCTGGTAATATTTCAGCAAAATAATCATCCACAATTTCTCCTGTTTCTGGATGATTTAGTTTTATAACTGAGAAAAAAGGATAAACCTCTGCAGCTAGAAACTCGTTCAAAAGCATTTCTTCATTGCTAGATGCAACATTGCTGATCCTAACAATCCAATCGTTACAGTTGAAGATTAATTTATCAATCAACTCCAAACGAACAAATTTCCTCAACCCTTTTAAAGTTTTAATAATATTCAATAAATGAACATGCATATCTTCCTTTAAGGCTTGATTACGCTCTACAGTTGAGTTACGGATGTCAATAGCACCAAACAATGGGTACATATTTTTAAATGTAACTGTATCAATTGGCTTATGCTTTTTGTTCTCCTTATTCTGCTGAATAAAATGCCAGACAGCCTCGTTAAATTTCCATTGTACCGAAGGTTGCAATGCTGTAAATTTATCCATTAAAACAGCATCCATTTTGGCATTAAACTCTTCTATACTATATTGAAATAACTGTCCGATAAGGGGCATTGCAGGCCTTAATCTAGATAATATTTTATCGTCTACAATAATCTCTTCATTTGAATAAACTTCTAAAACACCTGCAAGTTGGGTATTATAGTAAATAGGTAAAACCGAATAAGAACAAACACCCGCAGCTTTTAAAACTCTTAAAAAAGGATCTTTAGCCATCTGGTCTTCATTAATCGAACTTACAAAAATAGGCCGCGGGTCTTCTTTGTATTTATCAACCAGTGAATAGAAGACTTCCTCTTCCATATTTGATGCTTTTGCAGAGTTGATAAGCATGCTCTGCGAAAAATCTTGATTATCGAAAACCAGCTTATTATTTACGGTTAAAAATGGCATTAAACCAAACTCAATTTTACCATTTCTGCTAAGCGTTTTTAGTGCCTGAATTACATGATTATAAGCTTCTGTTTGATAATTATGATCTACAAGCGCATTTCTAATACCATCAATTGCATGTTGCAGAGTAACATCAGTTATAGAAATTACGCTGAAGCCTTCGAAAGTGAAGTTTTTTAATGATAATACCTCAAACAAATATTCTGTTTCGGTTCCTTCCTGAAAGTGCTTAGCTAGTTCTTCAAAATTAAGCACAGGCAAATCCCCTTCATGCTGAATATCGATAAACTGCGTATCATTCTGAATATTGTAGTAAGACGTTAATTTATTATCAGGATTTACGTGTGTATAAATAATCTCATTCTTCAGTACCGAAGTGAAATTGTAAAATCTATCCAATATCAAATTATAAATAAACTTAACTTGTTTTTTTTCTGATGGCTCGTTATTTTTATTAGTATTCGATTTAGGATCGTGATCTTTGAAAAATTGATAAAATGCATTTGTGCTAAAGAAAATTTCATCGGGTACTGGTGTACTCAATGCCCAGAACATCTCATTCTCATTGGCCATTAGAGGCGTAAGAATAGTGAAAATTAACTCTAATGTTTCTTTATGCTTTGATAATTCTTGTGTGGTTATATTGCCGAGCAGCGCATTCTCTTTCTCAATTTTTTCCAATAAGAACCTATAAAACTCCGATTTAACAGTTTTTTCTGTTTTTAATCTGTTTTTCAGGTAATTAACTAACGGCCTGAAAGACAAGTTCGATTTTACCTGACAACCAATACATTCATTTTTATGAATTTTGATAACATTGGTATTCATTTGTATATGTTTGTTATAGACGTAAAATTAAATAGTTAAAATAATATTTCATACAAATATACAAACAGCAAAAGTTATAAATAGTCTGTACAACGTAATACAATTTTTACATTACCTATATTAGAATACGTCAAAAATGATGTTTTAGTTTCGATAAATTAAACTTTCGTACTCCTTAAATCTATGCTTAATACTTAATATCTAAAATTTAAAGATACGTAGGGATACCAACCATCCGTAGAATGCCCCATTACAAAGCGAACAACAGTTAATGATGCAGGAGCAAAATACATGCCTCCACCAACACCATGATGCCAAGCATTTGATGAATCGTTATTACTCCAAACCCGACCAACGTCATAAAAACCGAGTAAACCTATTTGTCCCGGAAGTATATAACTAACCAAATCGCCAAGTTTTGCTCTTAATTCTAAATTGTTATAAAAACTATGGTCGCCTGCAAATCTAAATTGGCGATAACCAAGTAAGTTGCCTTGCCCACCAAGAAACTGCGACTGATAAAATGCTGGTTTTCCAACAGTAACTCCACCACCAAAACGATCGGCTAATATAAATGCTTTTCTACCATCTAAGTTTTTGTACAAGGCAATACTCGCCGTAAACTGTCCGAAAGAGTTTGAATACTTATTTATTCCTTTATAGCCCAAAAGTTTAAAATCTACATAACTACCCAAGGTTGGCAATAAATCGTTATCGCGGGTATTATTTACAAAGTTTATAAAAGCCCCTGCAAACATTTTTTCATTACGAACAGTCAGGCTATCATAAGAATGCAATTGTGCTGTATTGGTAATAAAACGACCTTCATTATCTTCTTGATTTAGCTTGTAATATTGAAACGAAGGACCAATAGTTATTGTAGATTTTGGTCGGCGCCACCTTAAGGCAGGTTCTATCTGGTATAAATTAAATCTAGCCCGATAATATCTAATGTCATCACCATGCTCATCGAAAGCGGTTTCGTTACCAACGCCAAAGAAATTTTGGGTGTTGTTTGGTGCGTAGGCATCTGCCTTGATTGTAAAATCTGCCTTTCCTAATGCTTTAAGCCATTCGCCTTTATAATTAAAGCGGAAGGCTTTTGAAGAAAACGAGTGTAAAAATGAAATTGTTTGAGAATTACCATAAGGTTGTTTTCTAAAACCAGGGTTTGTTTGTTTGTAAATTAAACCAAGCAAGATTCCATCGTCGTTATTGTAACCTGCATTTAACAGCCAAGAATTTCTGCGGTACATATCTTTTGGAATGTAGCTGAAGTTTGAAGTATCGTTAGAAATAATTTTTCTAATTTTATCAGCATCTTCTCCGTTATAAGTTGCCTTATCAGTTCTTCCATAAAGTTTTACCAAGCTATTGCTATTCGCAAAATCGTAAGCCTTTTTACCCTTACCACCTATTATTCTGATTTTAATATTCGAATTTTTATTATCCAGAGTTAAACTATCATTTCCATTATGCATGTAAACACGAAGTTCTTTCGTAACTTTTGGATCGAAGGTGCGGTTAAAAAGTTCATCTTTAATATTTCCCTCTTTGGATATTTTATTGATTTTGACTTTTAGACCCTTTTCAGAAGCATCTGTAATTTGGATTAACTCATTTTTGTTAGTTACTTCGATATCTACAATCCTATTAAAGAAATGATAATAGTCGTTCATAAGCCTAGGCAACGCTTTAATTCTCGAACGCATTTGCGCAATTAAAGCATCGTGATGTAATGAATAACTCGGTTCTGGTAGTTTACGTAATGCCTTTTCAAAAACTGTGTCGTTGTAGTTTGAACAAAAATCTGCTACAATTTTATCCCATTCTTTTTCATCAATATTTGCCGTCCAACGACTGCTAATCTCTCTTCCCTCCCACAAAAACCAATTAATATCTTTAATTTTTCGTTCGTAACCTTGCATCATTGGTAGTAAGGATGAAGACTGAGTGTAACGTTGCAACTTACCATCGGCTCTAAAAAAAACCTGGTCTCTATCTCTTGGAACTGGTGTATAATGCGAGCCATCGTCTGTTTTAGTTTCTTTCCAGCGCCACTGGTCTTCATGCCTATCCCAGTCGCCTAGTAAAACATCTAAAGCTCTTGCTTTAACCCAAGCCGGACCATCTAAAGTATTATCGTTATCGTCGGTTAGTTTTTTATCCATTTTCGGAGAACTATCAGACTCACCTAATGGCTCACGCTCTTCTAATAAACAAAGTGTGTTAGCAAATGCCGATTCGTATTCGCCTAAATTATCATCAGGAGAAACCCATCCGATTATGGGATTGCTATGTGGAATTCCAGCAGCCTTTGCCAATTCTGGTACTACAAGTGCCGAAAATGGATGCTGGGCAGACATATTATCTTTGATAATATCTTTCGCAAATGTTTCTCTTAATCCGGCAGGTAATAAAACTTCAGGAAATTTCTCTACGCTTCGTAAAACATATTCTTTACCATTTTTATCTTCCAATCTTAACGATCTGGATTGATTTCCGCCACCGCGTTGTGTTGCTTTAAGTCCGCCAGCAATTTGAGAAATTCTAAGCACCGGAACTTTTGTTTGCTCTGCATATTCTTTACGATAGTTATCGCCAAAAATATACCGATGGAAACGACCTACACTATCATATTCTGGTTTAACGCGAACCAAAATACTATCAGCAGTTATTACTTTATCACGACTTCTAATCTTTTGATTTATGGTTTCGAATTTCTTTATGTAACTGTAAACACGCTGAACGCCAGTATCTGCATAGATATAATATTCATAACGCATATCGTTATTCATTAACTGATCTGCAACAACATAACCCTGCTGCATTTCGTGAAATAAAGATGTTTTACCTTCCTTATTTGGCGACACTTTTGACCCAGAACCACTAACTATTTGCAATTGTTTCCCTTTAATTAATTGCAAGCCATGTTCGTGCCCGGCTACATAAGTAACATTTGGATAATCGCCAAAAACACCGTTCACAGATTTAATCATGTCTTTATAAGCAGGATGGTTTAAATCTTCAGGGCTTAATAATGTAGAACGTAAAAACGGATATACCGAACCCAAAACTGGCATTGGAATGTATAGATTCTTATTTAATGAGGTTAATGGGAAAAGATGGTTTCTTAAATTAAAATAACCACCATGTGGACCATAACTTTGAAAAGGATGATGAGAAGCCAATAAGATAACCTTGCCTTTATTTTTCTCTAATAAATCTTCCATTTTTACTAAAACCTCATCTTTGGTACGGCACTCACATTCTCCATTAGGATTCGATTTATTATATGGAAATAACCACCATTCACTATCGTAAGCAATAATGGTTAATTTATCTGTTAAATTTATAGCAACCGGATCTGGACAACCATTCTGTGGAAGAAGTTTTAGTAAAGGGTCGTTCTGTGCCTTTAAATAATCGTCTTGTGCTTTTATTTTCGCTAAACCTTTTGGTCCAGATTTATCCCAATCGTGATTACCTGGCACGAAATACACAGCCGCTCCCTTTTCACGCATGGGTGCAAATTGTGATTGCAAAATCTTTTTAGTTTCTTCTTCTTCGGCACTTCCTGGCAAACCCATTCCTGCAGGGTAAATATTATCACCAAGATAAACAACAGTAGTTTTTTTAGGGATAATTTGTTTCGCTGCATTTTTTAAATCCTGCATCTGCCCTGGATTCATTTCGCCTGCATCGCCAAACAAAATGACGCGATATTTTACATCATTTTGTGCATAAACAGCAAAACTTATCAGCGTAAAAAATATTGATAGTGTAAAATTTTTAATCATAGTGTTTGGTTTATAATGTTTTCCTAATTGGAAATATTAAAATAGAATTTATCAGACTATTATTCTGAGTTTGTCAAAAAAATTGAACTATTTTCCGGCTTTTTGACAAACTCAATTGAATAATTTTCTATTTATATGATAAAACCTCTTTTATTATTTTTTTAGTTTAAACTGCAAAATATCACCAGCAGCCAGGGTTCCGCCTTCATTTGAAATATAAAGATTATTATCCTTATCAAAAGCAATTCCTTCTGGTTGGTTAAAATTACCACCTTTTAATGGATAAGCAGCTTTAATTTTAAAATTATCATCTGTTACAATCAACAGTTTATTAACTGATGAAAGGATGTACCACTCATTAGTACTTGGATTTTTAGCTAGAGCAGATGGTTTGAATTTTATTTTTTTTGTTCCTGATAAGGCTTCAATTTCGCTAAAAGGCAAACTAAAAGTCCCTGCGGGTTTTAAAGTATTATCAGCCGAAAACTCAAAAGCATAAATACTTGTTGCTTTATTTTTTTCATCAGATTTGCTTCCTTTAGTTAAAATATAAATTTTACCCGCTTTCTCATCGGCAGCTAACCCTTCATATTCTGCCTTTGGAACTAAATCTTTAATTTTAATAACATTAGCTGCTTCAGGTTTACTTATTTCTGAAATTGGGAACATGTGCAATTCGCCATTACTTTTAAGTACAATAATCTGATTTTTGATGATGGTCAAATCTTCATAATCTCCTTTGCTTCCAAATTTTGTATATTTCGATTGCTTATCGTTTAGACCAAGGTAAAATAAATCACCATCTTCATCTTGAATAGCAAAAACCTGTTTTGGGTCGCCATTATGAAATACGATGCCAGAAATTTCGAATAAATTTTGAGGCATATTGAACTTAACCGGATTTTCCAAATTGTAAGGTAAATCTGCGATTTCTGCTGTTTCAGTTTCGGCAGTTTCTGTAGCGGATTTTGCCTCATCATGTTTACCATTTACACATGAAATGAAGAAAAATGCCATTAATAAAATTACAAGTGCTGAAGATATTTGGGTTTTAAAGTTTCTCATTGAATAAAAATTTAAGGTTGATTTTTTAAAAATTCGTATATATCATATTGAGATGCAATAAGTGTTCCATCCTTTGCTACGGGAACGTTATTCATGTTTTCATCAATCAATACAGCCTGAACATTATCCTGCAACTGAATATTGATAACCTCTAAAATTTCGACTTTTATTTTTTCATCATATATCGGAAAACAAACCTCTATCCTTCTGTAAATATTGCGATTCATCCAATCGGCAGAGCCTAAATACACATCTTTTTTACCCAGGTTATGAAATACGAAAACTCGACCGTGTTCTAGATATCTATCTACAATACGAATAATTTTAATATTCTCACTCATGCCTTCAACTCCAGGAATTAATCGGCAAATGCTACGAACAAGCATGGTAATTTTAACTCCCGCTTGCGATGCTTCGTAAAGCTTATTAATTAAAACCTTTTCTTCTAGATTATTTAATTTAATAATTATCGATGATTCTTTGCCAGCCTTTGCATGTTCAATTTCCCTATCGATAAGGGCTAAAAACTTTGTCTGTAAATTAAATTGAGCTACAAGAATGTGTTCAAACTTTACTAAATCTGGCGATGATGGTTTTTCTCGCTTAGCCAAAAAGATAAATAACAATTCTATTTCACGTAGAATAGCTTTGTTGGCTGTCATTAAAATATGATCAGTATAATATGCTGCTGTACTTTCGTTAAAATTTCCTGTAGCCAATAAACCTGTGTAGGTCATTCTATCGCCGGTTTTTCTTTTTACCAAAGCAACCTTTGCATGAACTTTTAAGGCAGTAACACTGTAAACAATCTCTACCCCTTTTTCCTTCATTTTCTTTGCCCATTTAATGTTGTTGGCCTCATCAAATCTGGCTTTTAACTCTACTAAAACGAAAACTTTTTTACCATTTTTAGCTGCACTGATTAGCGCATTTATAATTTTCGAATCGCTTGCAACGCGGTAAATGGTCAGATAAATTTCCTGTACATCAGGATCTATTGCCGCTTCGTTAAAAAACCGAAGTACGCTATCGTAACTTTGATAAGGCGTATGAATAATGATGTCTCTTTTCTGAATCTCTTGTGTTAGGGTACCATTAACAATGTCTGTATTACATATTTTTGGCCAAGATTGATTAGATAAGGCTGAATTGTTAGCCGGAAAACCCATCAAATCTTTTAGATTATGATATTGGCCACCTTCGACCATATTGGCTTTTTTGAGATTAAAAAGTTTCTTTAGCAATGCCAAAACATTTTTTGGAATGCCAGGCTGATGGAGAAATCTTGTAGCCAAACCTGAATCGCGTTTTAAAAGTTGGGCTTCTAACTGTTCTGATAAACTTCCCGAATATTCGTCTTTTAAGTCAATCTCCGCATCGCGGGTAACTTTGAAACTAAAGCATCCAGTAATTTCTGCATTCTTAAAAACTGAATCAAGATTAAAACGTACGATATCATCCAGAAAAGCGATAAAAACTTCCTTATCAAGTTCTATTTTATAAAATCTTGGCAACTCATTCGAAGGAATATTTAGAATTACAGTTCTTTGAATCCCATCTTGTTTTAAAGTAATTAAAAAATAGAGCTCGTTATTCGACGGAAAGAAATTTGTCTTCTCATCAACATAAACAGGCTGCATAAAAGCTAAAACCTGACTTAAGAAATATCGGCTTATCTGTTTCTTAATTTTATCAGGAAAAACATCGCCATAAAGCAAATTAATATGATTAGCTTTTAGCTGAGGAATAATATCTTGCTTTAAAATTTTACCGTAACGCTGTTGGTGCTCGGAAATGAGGCTATTTGCACTGTTTAACGAATCTGCTTCAACCTTAATATCGTTATCTGTTCGATTACTCAACTTTTCTAAAGCTAAAAGAACTGGCATTCTAACCCTATAAAACTCGTCCAAATTGGAGGAAAATATGGATAAAAATTTAATGCGTTCTAAAAGGGGAACTGAGGATCTTTCGGCTTCGATTAAAATGCGCTCGTTAAATTTAAGCCAGCTTAAATCTCGGTTAAACAGCTTAGTTTTTACTAATTCTTCCATTAAAGTTTACCGTAGGCTGCGTAAGCGACAACAAATGCAAGAACCGCTGCAATAAGACCAAACATAAAAATATTGTAAGCTAATCTAATCAGCTTGTATTTTCGTCCTAAAACAACACCTTGAGAATAAACATCGGTAATTAATGTGCCATATAAAAAGTCTTTATCATTCATTACTCTTAACATGCCGTCTGTGTAAGCTGGCAAAGACATTTTATAGAAATTACCAAAGAAAAGCAGGTTTACCTTTTTGTTATCCATGTCTTCTGGTGTAAAAACACCTGGCGGAATAGATGGACGAGTAGACAAAATAGAAACCACAACACAAGTTAAACTCACTATTAATAAAATAAAAGTTGGTATAATTAAATTACCATGGTCTTCTAATCTTCTTAAAAGCAAACTAACGATTAACGATAACATAATTGAATTAACCGTAATTAAAATATGCGCTTTATTATCGGCCATATCGCTTAAGCGCTGGTTATTTGCCGATGTAATTCTGAACATAGTTTCGATGCCCTTATCTGGCTTATCATCTTTACCTTTTTTGCCCTTATTGTTTTCTACCTCCTGAGATAAATTGGTATGCAATGCGGGTTCTACAAATTCAATCTGTTCTTTTTTATTCGATAATTTGCTTTTAATTTTCTCTATGTTTTTCAATTTTTGGTCGTTAAGCAAAAGTTGAGCATAGTCTGTATGATAATGATGGGATTCTAAAAACTGTATATCCTTAATTCGCCAATCGTTTTTACTGATGTCTTTATTATAAATTAACTCGGCTTCTTTATGCATTAACTTTCCTTTTTCTCGGAAATCAGCAGAACCCAAGTGAAAAAGATCGGCATCGCAAAGAATATTTTCGAGCAAATTATTAGGTTTCTGAGGTATTTTAGTACTTAGAATTGCGCCAGAAACTTTACCTCTTATATCTTTATTAATACCTAAACTTTCTAAATAATTATCAGCCGTTTCTGCGCCTTTCACTTCGTGATGCAATGCATCTACAAAATAACCTGTATCGTGAAACCACGCCGCAACTGTAACAATAAAAAAATCTTCATCATTTAACTGATAATGATTTGCGATTTCATGAGCCGCCCTTACGACATCTTTGGTATGTTGAAGATTGTGATAAACTAATCTTGAATCGTTATGGGTGTTAAAATAATCGTTGACATGCTTTTCTACATCAATTTGTAGTTGCTTATAATCCATGAGCATATTGCTAAATATAAATCTAATTGAAAAACATTTTCTAGACAAAAGAACAGAATAGATATGTTTAATACTATAAAATTACGTTAATTTTCATAAAAACGATTCACACAAATAATTAGATATGCATTTCTATAAATTTTACATTAACGTTATCTATAATACACAAACAGCATTTTTGTTTTAAAAACTGGCAAATAACTGAAAATGAATTGGAAACAATTTATTTGAAATTTTAATTAAAAACTTTTTCCTAATCTGAATACAATTTAGTAACATTGCACTCGCAAAAAAGCAACAGCTTTTTTCCGGGCCTATAGCTCAGCTGGTTAGAGTAGAAGACTCATAATCTTTTGGTCCCTGGTTCGAGCCCAGGTGGGCCCACTTAGTTTAAACCCCTTTAAGTTATTCTTATAGGGGTTTTTTGTTGGGTTAACCGTCTTAAATCATGTTTTGTAATAGATGAAAGTCATTACGCGTAGGCTGTCCTTTCGAATAGATGTTGTTTTTATCCTGACGCACTTGAGCAGCTAAGAAAAGAAGACGCTAGAATAAAATATATTTTTAAGAATCGTTATAAACTTTAAGATATTTTAAAATTGAAACTAAGTTATAAGATTCTGTAATCCAAAGTTAAGAAGTTTGCTGTAGTAACTGATTTATTGTTAAGAGTAAATTAGCAGTTTCATAAGGTTTTCCTAGAATTGCATCAGCTTCACACTCCATTTCGCTTATTTCATCAAAAGATAATGCTGTTATTATTATTATAGGAATATGATTTGTATGAGGTCTTTCTTTTATATCATTACATATTATCCTTCCATCCTCATCTTCTAGCTTAATGTCGAGTATGATAAGGTCTGGCTTAAAACCACTTATTATCGAATCAATTGATTTGGCATTTTCACTACATTGAACGGTAAACCCTTCCTGCGATAAAAGCAAATTTAAGGCTTTTAAAAATAGTAAATTATCATCTACAATTAGAATTCTTTTACTCATAACATTAAATTTATACAGTTTGGTTTGCCTTTTCACAGTAACATTTCACTAAATTTATAGTTATGGTTATTCAATTATTCTGCCAGCTTTTAATTTTGAGGTTTAAAGTATATTAACCTGACAAAAAACATTTTTGGTTCACTCATTCCAATTAAGATTTATTGGAAAATCAATATTGCGAATACAAATAAAATCAGGTCTAGCGCAAGTAAGCTGAAATTAGTCCGCAACTGATCAATTAATTGCATTTTATCAAAATAAACTTTTTCTTAAAGTTAGTTGGTTCAAATTATTCTGTGCAAAAATAGTACTCCTCAAATATGAATTTCAACTTCATTATAACTTCATAAATCTGTAGTTATTTCGTACCAGTATTAAATCAATAGGGCATTTTAATTTATAGAAGTCAATTGTATCAACTTAAAGATACAATTCATCAACTAGATTGATTACCCTAGAAATTAGGAAGAAACAAATCAGATAAACTATTCAAAAAAACAAAATGAAGAGAAATGTCATGTACCTCGCTTTGAGTGCTTTGCTTTACGTAACAGGTTGTACATCCAAAAAAGAAGAAAAAGAAGAAGTAGCTACCTATGCGGTTACCACACCACTTAAAATAGATACTTCGTTTACCAAAGAGTATGTGTCCCAAATAAAATCTGTAAGAAACATCGAAATTCGCGGGCAGGAAAAAGGCTATCTACAAAATATTTATGTTGATGAAGGCCAGCATGTAAAAAAAGGGCAACTTTTATTCAAAATTATGCCTAAAATGCTTCAGGCTGAATTATTAAAAGCACAGGCAGAAACAAACTCAGCCGAAATTGAACTTCAAAACACAAAATTACTTACTGATAAAAACGTAGTTTCAAAAAATGAACTCGCAATGGCTAAAGCAAAATTGCAGGCCGCAAATGCCGAAACTTCGATGGCTAAAATGCATTTAGCATTTAGCGAAATCAGGGCTCCATTTGATGGTACAATCGACCGAATTCCTTTAAAACTTGGCAGTTTGGTAGATGAAGGTGCATTGTTAACCAGCCTTTCTGATAACAGTCAGGTCTTTGCTTACTTTAATGTTTCAGAGCCAGAATACCTTAATTATCAACAAACTGCAAAAGCTAAAGGTCAGCAAGAAGTTAGTTTACTGCTTGCAAATAATGAGCTATTAAAGTCGAAAGGAAAAGTAGAAGTTATCGAAAGTGAATTTGATAATGAAACAGGAAATATTGCTTTCAGAGCGAGATTTAACAACGGAGACAACTTACTTAGAAATGGTGAAACGGGCAAAATTCAAATGGTTGTGCCTTTGAAAAATGCTATTGTTATTCCCCAAAAGGCTACTTACGAGATTCAGGATAAAACCTATGTTTTTGTACTTGATAAAAATAACAAAGTGCATTCAAGAACTATTACTGTAGCAAGCGAATTACCTGATTTATATGTAATCAGCGATGGTTTATCTCTAACAGATAAGATATTACTGGAAGGCGTACAAAAGGTTAAAGACGATGATAAAATTGCCTTTAAATTTCAGCAGCCGCAAGAAGTTATCAAACAATTGAGATTGAAAACCGAATAATCTAAATCCCGCTAATACTTATTTTATGTTTAGTAAATTCATACAAAGGCCCGTCCTTTCTATAGTTATATCGCTTATAATTGTGTTTTTAGGTGTGTTAGCGATAAGCTACCTACCCGTAACGCAATTCCCTTCTATTTCCCCACCAAAAGTAAACATCACGGCAGAGTACCCTGGGGCAAATAATGAGTTATTAATTAAATCGGTCGTAATTCCGCTTGAACGTGCACTTAACGGTGTACCAGGAATGAAATATATTGCTTCTGATGCTGGTAATGATGGTGAAGCATCCATTCAGGTTGTATTTAATCTGGGTACCGACCCGAATCAGGCATCTTTAAACGTTCAAAATCGTGTAGCAGCTGTAACGAATAAACTTCCGCCTTTGGTTGTTCGCGAAGGTGTAAAAATTAGTCGCGAGGAGTCTAACATGTTAATGTATATCAACTTATATAGTAAAGACCCTAAGATGAACCAAAATTTCTTATACAACTTTGCTGATATCAACTTACTTTCTGAATTGAAAAGGATTGATGGTGTAGGTTTTGCAGATATTTTGGGCGATAGAGATTATGCCATGCGTATCTGGTTAAAACCAGATAGAATGCAGGCTTACAAAATTTCTGTTGATGAAGTGATGAAAGCACTTGATGAGCAAAGTTTAGAAGCATCGCCAGGTAAAACAGGCGAAAGTTCGGGTAAACGTTCTCAGGCATTCGAATATGTTTTAAAATATTCTGGTCGTTTTAATACAAAAGAAGGCTACGAAAACATTGTTTTAAGAGCAAATGCTAATGGCGAAATGCTGCGTTTAAAAGATGTTGCAGATGTTGACTTCAGCGCAGCGGCATATAACTTATATTCTACGTTAAACGGAAAATCATCGGCAGCAATCGTTCTAAAACAATCTTACGGCAGTAATGCAAGTCAGGTAATTAAGGATGTTAAGGCGAAAATGGCTGAAATTAAATCCAGTTCTTTCCCTAAAGGTTTAGATTACGAAGTAAGTTACGATGTTTCGAAATTCTTAGATGCATCTATAGAAAAAGTGATTCATACGCTTGTAGAAGCTTTTATTTTGGTAGGACTAGTGGTGTTCCTTTTCCTTGGCGATTGGCGTTCTACTGTAATTCCGGCTATTGCAGTACCCGTTTCCCTTATCGGAACATTTGTATTTATGTCCTTCTTCGGCATTACGCTAAATTTAATAACCTTATTTGCGTTGGTGCTTGCGATTGGTGTGGTTGTAGATGATGCAATTGTGGTAATTGAAGCGGTGCATGCTAAAATGGAAAACGACCGGAAGCTATCCGTCCTCAGGGCAACTCAAGAGGCGATGAAAGAAATCAGCGGAGCGATTATAGCGATTACATTCTTAATGGCTTCGGTATTTATTCCGGTAACTTTTATGTCTGGTCCGGTTGGTATTTTCTATCGTCAGTTTTCGATTACAATGGCTACAGCAATCATCCTTTCGGGTATTGTGGCACTAACACTTACGCCTGCCTTGTGCGCCATCATGTTAAAAAATAATCATGGACACGATAAAAAGAAAACTGTTGTAGATAAATTCCTAGACAGTTTTAACAGCGGTTTTGCAAAACTCTCTGGTAAATACGAAATTGTATTAACCAAAGTTGTTAGTCGCAGGTTATTAACTTTTTTAGTACTAATCGTTTTCTGTTTAGGCATTTGGGGCTTAAGTGGAAGTGTTCCATCAGGTTTTATTCCGAATGAAGATCAGGGTATGGTTTATGCCATTATTCAAACGCCTCCGGGTTCTACCTTAGAGCGTACAGACCAGATAGCAGAGAAACTTCAGAAAATGTGTGAAGATATTGATGGTGTAAAATCAGTTTCATCATTAGCAGGTTACGAAATTCTTACTGAAGGTACAGGTTCTAACTCTGGTACATGTTTAATTAACCTTAAAGATTGGGATGAACGTAAAAGCTCTGCTCAGGACATTATAAAAGAACTTGAAGAAAAATCGAAATCTATTCCGGGTGCAACAATAGAGTTTTTCCAACCACCAGCCGTTCCTGGTTACGGTGCTGCAGGTGGTTTCGAGCTTCGTTTATTGGATAAAGCTGGTAGCGGCGACTATAAAAAAATGGAAACCGTAGCTAACGATTTCGTAAGAGAACTGAACAAAAGAAAAGAGTTATCATCTGTATTTACATTCTACAGTGCAAGTTTTCCTCAATATATGTTAAATATTGATAATGATATTGCGCAACAAAAAGGTGTAACTATTGATAACGCAATGAACACACTTTCTACTTTTGTTGGTAGTAATTATGAAACCAGTTTTATAAAATACGACCGCCAATATAAGGTTATGGTTCAGGCTTTGCCACAATATAGAGCCTTGCCAGAAGACATTTTGAAATTATCTGTTAAAAACGATAAAGATGAAATGGTTCCGTTCTCTGCCTTCATGAAAATGGAGAAGGTTTATGGGCTTTCTGAAATTACCAGACATAATATGTATAACGCTGCAGAAATTAGCGGTCAATCGGCTCAGGGTTACAGCTCTGGCGAAGCAATCAATGCAATTACAGAAGTAGCAAAGAAAACATTGCCAAGAGGTTTTGGTATCGACTGGGCAGGTATTTCTAAAGATGAGGTATCAAGAGGTAATGAAGCTATTTACATTTTTCTAATTTGTTTAGGCTTCGTTTACCTTGTACTTGCAGCACAATATGAAAGTTTTATCCTACCATTATCGGTTATTCTTTCGCTGCCTGTAGGTATTTTTGGTGCATTCCTTTTCTTAAAACTGCTTGGTTTAGAGAATAACATTTATGCACAGGTTGCAATGGTTATGCTAATTGGTTTGCTAGGTAAAAACGCAGTACTGATTGTGGAATTTGCAACACAAAGGCACGCTCAAGGCGCAACAATACTCAAAGCAGCAATGGAAGGTGCAAGTGTACGTTTCCGCCCAATTTTAATGACTTCATTCGCCTTTATTGCTGGTTTAATTCCTTTAATGATAGCAAGTGGGCCTGGTAAAATTGGTAACAGAACCATTGGTTCGGCCGCAGCGGGTGGTATGCTTTTCGGTACTATTTTCGGGGTAATTATTATTCCAGGTTTATACTACGTATTTGGTTCTATAGCAGCCAGACATAAGCTGATTAAAATTGAAGAAGAACATCCGTTAACTGAAGAAATAGAAGATAATGTTTAGAAAAAATATTTACAAATACATTGGCTTAGTGTTAATAGGCGCAGCATATTCGGCATGTAAAGTACCGGAATTTGCCCAACGCAACGAAAATAAAAATGTACCTGTGAGTTTTAACAACTCGCAGGATAGCACAAATATAGCAAGCATAAAGTGGCGTAGCTTTTTTACCGACCCAAACCTGATTAACCTAATTGATACCGCATTAAAAAACAATCAGGAATTAAATGTAACATTACAAGAAATTGAGATTGCCAAGAACGATATCAGAGCTAAAAAGGGCGAACTTTTACCAAGTGTTGGTTATGGAGTTGGTGCAGGATTAGAGAAAGTTGGCCGTTATACGAGTTCTGGTGCAGGTGATGCTTCGACTGATATTACGCCTGGCAAAGAAGTGCCAGAGGTTTTGCCAGACTATAGATTTGGTTTACAGGCAAACTGGGAAGCTGATATTTGGCATAAATTAAGGAACTCTAAAAAAGCAGCAGTAACCCGCTATTTATCAACCGTTGAAGGCAAAAATTTTGTGGTTACTAATTTGGTTGCCGAAGTTGCTAATTCATATTATGAGTTATTGGCTTTAGATAATCAGTTTGATATCGTAAAGAAAAATATTGCTTTACAAAATAATGCGCTTGAATTGATGAAAGTTCAAAAACAGGCTATGCGTACCACAGAATTAGCGGTAAGAAAATTTGAAGCAGAGGTTTTAAGCTCTAAAAGCCTCGAATTTGAGATTCAGCAGAATATAACGGAAACCGAAAACAAGATTAATTTCTTATTAGGCCGTTATCCACAGCCTATCCCTAGAGATAAAAATAGTTTTACCGACCTTCTCTCTCCTACTATTCAAGCTGGTTTACCATCTCAATTATTAGCAAACCGCCCTGACATTAAACAAGCAGAACTTGATTTAGCTGCTGCGAAATTAGATGTAAAAGTGGCTAAAGCACAATTTTATCCGTCTTTAGGTATTTCTGCAACTATCGGTTATCAGGCTTTTAATCCATCTTATTTATTGAGAACACCAGAATCTTTAGCCTACTCATTAGCAGGAGATTTGGCTGGTCCATTAATCAATCGAAATGCGATAAAAGCAGAATATTTAACAGCTAATGCAAAACAATTACAAGCTGTATTCAATTACGAAAAAACTATTTTAAATGGTTATGTGGAAGTGGCTAATCAATTATCTAATATTACTAATCTTCAAAAAAGTTACGATTTAAAATCAAAACAAGTTTTAGCACTTACGCAATCGATAGATATTTCTAACGATTTATTTAAAGCGGCTAGAGCAGATTATTTCGAAGTTTTAATGACACAACGCGATGCTTTGCAATCGAAATTAGAATTAATTGAAACTAAAAAACAACAATTAAATGCAGTGGTAAATATTTATCATGCTTTAGGTGGTGGCTGGAATTAAAAAGTAAAATCGTTCCAAATTCATAAAACAGAAAAGCCTTTTAAGTTATCTTAAAAGGCTTTCTTATTTTGTTTGCTAAATAATTAGCTTCAATTTTCTTTTTTAAAGTACTCTAGTTTACTATTAAATAAAAGCAAATACTCGAAAGGAAAATCTGATTAGGCAAGTCTAACGTTTGTTGCTGTTGGACCTTTTTTACCTTGAGAAATTTCGAATTCTACTGTATCGTTTTCAGCGATTTCGTCTACTAATCCAGTTACGTGAACGAATACTTCTGAACCATTATCGATTGTTATAAATCCGAATCCTTTTTCCTTGTTGAAAAATTTTACTTTACCTTGTGCCATTCCTTAATAGATTTTTGTTTTTTAATTTTTCAACAAGATAGAATAAAAAAAAACATGATGCAAGTGCTACTAAAAAAGTTACTGTAGACATTTCATCGTATTTTCATTAATTAACCTCATAGAACAGTAGTGAACTATGAGGTTAATTATTTATTGTATTTTATTAACAACTAAATCATCAAAGTAAATGTAACTGGTTTGGCTTGAGCCCAAAACGGCAACATCCTTTCCTCCTCTAAAATTATGGAATGACAGTCTTTTAATTAACCTTTGCGCATCGTTAGTTGTCCAACGTATCGATTGATCTAAAACTGTAGTTCCATTAATTAATACCTGTACCCAACCATTCTTACTTGAACCAGTATTACTTTTAACATATAAATGAACGGTATAAGTATTGCCTTTTACCAAACTTCCTGTAGAAGGATAAGACTTACCAAAAGTATCACCACATGGTCCAGCCATATCTCTATGGTAGACATAAGGTTGAAAATAAACCCTAGAGCCACTATTATACCACATTAACCTCAAACTTCCTCCGTTTCCATCAGTAGCAATATCGCAACCTGTATTTCCTTCTCCAATAAGAAAGCCAAAACCTACTTTCCCACCCCTACTCCAATCGAATTGGCTATGGAAGCGAACTTTAAAAGTCGCTTCATAAGCAGAACCATCTGATAGATCTACTCCAGCAATTAATCCATTTGAAACTGAATTTGGAGCAAGTGTTGCTCTAGCCCAGTTTCCAGATATATAGGCTCTATCTTCGTTCCATCCTGTGAGTGCTGCCATACCAAAATCGGCACTAGCTTCGCTGTACGAGTATGAACCATCTGAATGCGTAAATTGGGTATTAATATTTGAAGGGAAAGCTTGTATAGCAGCAGTAGCCATACTTTTTTCAACAGAAAGTTTTTCGGTTGTTGGACTTGTAATACTTTCAATTTCTGTAGAATCTTTAGAGCAACCTGCAATGATTACCGAAAAAAAGAACATAGAAATACCACTTAATTTGAATAAATTAATTTTTTGACTCATTTTAATATTTAGTTAAGATTTAAATTTGGTTAGTTTTCAAATGCAATTTCAGGTACTCGACAATCTATTGCGAAAAAAAAAGTGCTTTCTGATTTGTAATCTGTTTTGGTTAGGGATATCTGATAATCCAAATTACACAAAACGTATTTTCAAAAAGACAGCGTTTACCTAAAATCTACCAAAATCTATGTCTAAAGACTTTTCTAACGATTGAAATAATTAAACAATTGCTATTTAAAACTGAGAAACATTAAGAAACTGGTTAAAAATGATTTATAGATTTTATAAAGGTGCGTGGAGACACGCATCTTGGCTATTGCCATGGAACGTGTCTCCACATTCTATAAAGTAATTGGAGTTGAATTTAAATAGTTTCTAAAATTTAACTTAATAAAACTGAAGGAATTTTAATGCAATTTATTTGATTTCGAACTCGTAACTACCTGCCGATATTTCAGTTTTGTTTTGAATTACTTTTCCATTTAGATAAACATTTTTACCAGCAACGCTTGGAATTTCCAGACTTGCAGTAGAGTTTGCCGGAACTTTAACACTATATTTAATAGCTTTTCCAATTCTTTTCCATGATGAAAAGATTGTACCATAAGGGCCTTCATGGCTTGCTGTAAAATGGTTTAATTCTTCAACAAAATGAGGCTGCAATAAAATATTTTTAAACCCGGGATGCTTTTCATCTATTTTGATACCGCCAATACCCTTAAAAAACCAGCCTCCAATTTCACCGAACATCATGTGGTTATCAGAAATATCTCTCTTTGCATCCAAATCCCAATTCTCGTGTAAAGTTGTAGCACCATTTGCAATCCACCAACCCCATCCCGGATATGTATCCTGTGCAGCAAGCTTATAAGCTGTTTCCGCTTGTCCATTATCACTCAAGGCATTTAAAACTGCTTTTGCACCTAACACTCCAACATCAATATGCATACCATGGGCTGCAACACGTTTAGCCAAATTTTCTGCAACCTTTTGCCTATACTCATCATCAACAATATTCCATTGCAAAGCCATACTTAACTCGGTTTGAACGCCAGTGCCATAAATACCAGTTGCTGCATTAAAAAACTTAGCATTAATTGCCTTTCTAATTTTTTCGGCCAACGCGTTATAAACTAAATAATCATTTTGATTACCAAACATCTTCGCGGCTTTTGCCAGGATATTTGCATCTACATAAAAATATACAGACGAGGTATATTCTAAATTAGATGTAGATTTAACAGGTACCCAATCACCACGACCAAAAGTTGTTAAGCCATCTTTACTTATGCTATTTACATAATTTACATATTGTTTTATGTTCTTATAATTATCGGCTAAAGCTTTATTATCACCATAGAACATATATATATTCCACGGAATTATCGCTATTGTACTCGTCCAATCTGTTCCATTAGCTGTTCCATAACCCCAACCACCAGTCGGAATAATATCTGGCAAAACACCATTTGGCTGTTGTTCATCACGATGATCGCCCATCCATTTTTCGTAAACAGTTATCCCATCAAAATTGTAAAGGCCAGTTTCAACAGCAAAATGCCCATCGCCTGTCCAGCCGTTTTTTTCGCGTTGCGGGCAATCTGTTGGAAAACCGTAAAGATTAGATAAATATGAGTTATTCGTTGCCCACCATATTTTATCTACTAGAGGATTTGAAGAAGATATTTTCCCTACAGCAGGCACATCACTGTGCATAAAATATCCGGTAAGGTTTTGCGCATCCAGTTTTAGTGGATTACTTGTCGTAACTTCAACATACCTAAAACCTTTATAATTAAAAAGCGGCATAAATTCTTCCTCTCCATCGCCATTTAGGATAAATATGTCGGTCTGAAAAGGATCTGTATTATCTTTCGGCCGATAGTAAACATCTATGTTTGATAAATCTGCACGACCGTTGGGATATAAACGCTCAGTATGTTTTAAATGGATAACAGTTCCCTTTGGCCCGGCAACCTTAATTTTAGAAACTCCGGCAATGTTTCTTCCTAAATCAAAAAGGTAAGTGGTATCATCAAATTTGCGAAAAGTTTTCACCTTTATTTCTTCTACATTGCGGATTGGATGCATGGTTTGCGAAACAATATTTTTTGAAGGCGTTGCCCTTAAATTAACACCTTTCCATTTTGAATCGTCAAAATCGACCTTATTCCATCCTTTTTGTTCTAAACGTGCATCATGGTGCTCTGCCGTGTAAATATTATTGGAAACTATTGGACTCAGACTCGTTTTCCAATCACCTCCAGAGGAAATAACTTCTGTTGTACCATCTGTATAAGTAATTCTTAAATCCAGACAAAACGCTGGTCTGGCCCGCCATGGAGCTTTATCGAAATTCCATACCGCTAAAGGCTGATGATTGTACCAACCATTTCCCAGTAAAACCCCAAGCGCATTTTGACCCTGCTGAAGGTTAGCTGTTACGTCATAGCTTACATATAAATTTCGTCTATCGAAACGGGTATACATCGGATCTAAACGGTGATTACCAACTTTTTTACCATTTAAATAAATCTCATACAAACCTGCAGCAACTATATATGCCCTGGCTGATTTAATTTGTTTTACTGTTTCAAAAACTTTTCTAAAATATGGAGCAGGCCGAGTATTGATATCATTTCTATCACTAATCCATGTTCCTTTCCAATTTTCCATTCCCATCAATCCGGTTTCAAAACTTGATATTGCAGCTTTGATGGGCTTATTGTTCTTATCCCACAACTCTATTTTCCAGAAATATTTGGTAAAAGGTAACAACGCTCTTCCTTTATAGGTTATTAAATTATCGCTGGAAGTAATTTTACCCGAATCCCATTGAATATTCTGTTTTGCTGAAAGTTGTAAAGAATCTGTACCGATTACAATACGATGAGCTAATTGGGAAGCTCCTTTTCTATCATCATCCATCATCCAGGATAACCTAGGATTTGGATTATCTATACCAATTGGCCTGATTAAATGTTCGCACTTTAAACCAGTTACTCCAATTGCAAAGGCGGTATTACTGAACAATATTATAAAAAATATATAAATAGCGTTAGTGTTAAATAAGTTCATATTTAAATAGTTTGCCAACATTAAATCGTTTTAGTAAAGTTAAATATCACACAATTTAAAAAATAATCCTACATCTGTAACATTAATATTTCTATTATAATCCAGATTTTAAACAATAAAGTTGAGCTTCAATTTATTAAACAACACTAAATACTAACATTGTTAGTAAGAATAAAAGAAAGGTTGTATTTTTGGGGTCAATTGCAGAGTTTTCCTCTGTATAGATTCGATAGATACCCAATTGATGCACGAACACCAGCTTATTCTTGATTTCTTAAAATCGACAAATCAATCTATTTTTCTTACCGGAAAAGCCGGAACTGGAAAAACAACCTTACTTCGACATATTAGAGAAACCACAAAAAAGAATTTTGCTGTTGTGGCGCCAACTGCTGTTGCTGCCATAAATGCCGGTGGTGTTACGCTTCACTCCTTCTTTCAAATCCCTTTTGGTCCGCTCATTCCAAACCCCGAAGCCGGCGAAGCCATAAAATATTCTGCAGAGAAAATTAAACTATTAAAGTGCCTCGAATTGCTTATAATCGATGAGATTAGTATGGTTAGGGCAGATATCTTAGATTTTATCGATAATGCGCTAAGAAAAACCAAAGCATCGCAGTTACCTTTTGGCGGCGTTCAGGTTTTAATGATTGGCGATCTATATCAGCTTTCGCCAATAGCTCATGATGCCTGGCATATTCTTAGAAATTATTATGCAAGTCCTTATTTTTTCGACAGTCTGGTTATCAAAGCAAATTCACTTACTACCTTTCAACTCGATAAAGTTTACCGACAATCTGACCCGGTGTTTCTCGATATTTTAAATGGAATAAGAGAAAACGCTATTGATGGTAATTTGCTAGCGAAATTGAATGAGAGATATGATTTGGAGATGAAGCAGATTAATAAAGAAGAGTATATCACTTTAACAACACACAATAATCTGGTTACTCAAATTAATCAGGAATATTTAGAAAAGCTTGAAGGGAAAACGCATTTTTTCAGCGCAAAAATTACCGGCGATTTCCCAAAAGATGCTTATCCGGTTGATGAAGTTTTGGAACTAAAAATCGGTGCAAGAGTGATGTTCATTAAAAATGATTCTTCTGGGAAAAAACTTTATTATAATGGAAAAGCTGCCGTTATAACCAAAATTAATGATGATGGTATTAAAGTTCGCTTTAATGATGAGCATACAGAATTAGATGTTAATCAGGAAGAATGGCAGAATATAAAATATAACCTAAACCCAACTGACAATAAAATTAACGAGGTTAATACGGGCAGTTTTGCTCAATATCCTTTTAAATTAGCTTGGGCAATTACGGTTCATAAAAGTCAGGGATTAACTTTTGATAAAGCAATTGTCGACGTAAGTTCTTCTTTTACGCATGGTCAGGCTTATGTGGCTTTAAGCCGTTGCAGAAGTTTAGATGGGTTAATTTTGAAATCGCCAATTAAGGCAGAAAATGTAATTACTGATGAAAAGGTCATCAAATTTACAAAGGATGCAGTGTTTACAAAACCAGATTCCATCGCATTAGAGAATGCAACGCAAGCTTACGAATGGAGCCTGATTCGCGATTTATTAGATTTTGAATCTATAAGAAAAAACTGGCTGATTTTAAAAAAATCGAGCTTTGGAAACAATCCTGGCAATACTGCTTTTCACGAAATTGTAGATAAAAGTTCTAAAACTTTAGAAGATGAAATTATAAATGTTGCAGCCCGATTTATCAAAAAAGAATTAACTGAAATTGTAAAAACAAAGCCTGTAAACGAAGAAAAAGAGTTTATTGAGCGTTTAACAAAAGCTTCTACTTATTTTATTCCAAAGTTAGAAACGGTACTCAGCGATATTGATAAATTTAACGAGCTAAACGTATATATCGACGAGCGTTCGGAAAAAATTTTAAACCGAATTACAGATTTATTAAATGAATTAACCATTAAGCTGGCATTATTTAAAATACAATGGAATGGCTTTACAGTTGATGAATACACAAGGATTTATCATCGGGCTGGAAGTAGATACGAACCTGTTCAAACAGGTAGAGCACCAAAAGTTATTATTCCGGTAAAAGAAATTGCAAACTTAAAACTTTACCAGGAACTTTCTGCTTTGCGAAAAAACATAAGCGAGAAGAGAAATGTAGCAGAACACAACGTACTTTCTGATGTCGCCTTGCAAGCCATTGCAGCCAAATTACCTAAAACAACAGAGCAACTTGCGGCTATAAAAGGTGTTGGAATTGGTAACGCAGTCGAAATTGGTAAAGAAATTTTAAAATCGGTAAATGGCTATCTTGGAACAAGTGAATTGTTTTAAGAAAAAAAATCATCGTCATTTCAACTGGAGAAAAGCAAAACAGAGAAATCTTTGAACAGTACCATACATAAGTTCAGTCAGATTCAAAGATTTCTCGGTTACGCTCGGACAGTTAAGAAATCAATTAAAAAGCATCAAACCAAAGTTTTGTTGTTAACAAATCCGCTCCCTGACTGCTAACTGCATTTTTATAGCTTTGGCCATTAAGCGATTGTTCTGTACCCGGATAAATAAACCGAACCGGAATTTGACCATTTAGTACCGTATTAACAGAAGCCGTTAACTGCGGATAATCTAATCTTCGTCTTTCTGCCCAAGCTTCTAAACCTTGTCCGAATAGTGCTAACCATTTTTGTTCGCCGATAGCTTTTTTATAATTCGCAGCATCGTATTGAACAGATGCTTGAGCAACATAACTATTTGCAACAGCATCAGAAACGTTGTATTGTTTCAACGATGCTTTAATCGCCTGCTGATACAAATCTGCTGCATTTTCGGTTGTAAATCCTCTTGCTGCTGCTTCTGCTCTATCAAAAAGCAATTCAGAATAGCTAAAAATTACCGCTGGTGCCTGCGGCGACAAAAAGTAAGCGCCAGGTTTTGACGTTTTTGCAAAACCTAAAATACTGGCTTCTGAGTTAGTTAAACCATTCGGAACACCAATATATTCTTCGGGTGTAGGCGTTTGTGTTTTACTTGCATAAATTGGAAGCCTTGGATCGTTAAGGGCAAAAAGTTTATCAACTATTGTTTTGCTTATGCGATAATCATCTCTGGTTTCGAATAGCGCACTAACTGGGTTTTGCTGTGGTGAAGTTAGGTAAATCAACTGTGCATTATCAGTATTATCACTGATAAAAGCGTCGCCGTCTGCCTTAATTTCATCCAAAACCTGCTTAGATTTTGCTGGTTCTTTATCGGCAATGCGTAAAGCAATTCTAAGTCTTAAAGAATTTGCCAGTTTTTTCCATCTATCGATATTTCCATTGTAAATTACATCACCCAGAATAGCTTTTGAAGCAGGATTTAAAGTCGATTTTGCAGTTTTTAAATCATCAAGTAAACCAAAGTAAACATCTTTCTGCTTATCGTAAGCTGGCGTTATATACTGGCTAATTTTACCAGCCTGCGAATAAGGTACATCGCCATAAGCGTCGGTTAGTAATAAGAAAACCCAAGAGCGTAAAACCAAGGCAACACCTTTGTAATTTGGATTTGCCTGTGCATCGCCCAATTCGATAATTTTATTAAAAGCAGTTATGCTTTGAGAGTAACCTGTAGACCAAAGCGAAGTAAAACTGCTGTTAGAATAGATAAATCTATCTTCTTCGGTATATTGAATTTTAGACCAATGCTGCACAAATAACGAACTTGAATTCATGGTATTGGTTGTACTCCAGTAAGCATCAGCGGTATTTTTTATCGCACCAGTTAGCAAGTAATCGGGTTGTGCATTTTCTGTTGCGTTTGGGTTGATGTTAACCTCATCCAATTCTTTGCTGCAGGATGAAACTGCCAATGTTAAAATTCCCAGAAGATATATTTTATAATTTTTCATATTCAGAAGATTAAAATTTGATATTAAGGTTAAGACCGTAGCTACGTGTAGTTGGATTTGAAAGACTTTCTAAACCTTGTCCGTTACCTGTGTTAAAGGCAACTTCGGGGTCTATATCTTCTACATTTCGGTGGATAATCCAAAGATTACGACCAACTAGCGATACAGAAGCACCTTGAAGACTAAGTGAACGAATCCATTTTGAAGGTAAATTATAGCTCAATTTAACTTCACGAAGTTTTACATAAGACGCATCGAAAATATTAGCCTCATCAATCGTACGGAAAGATTTGTAATATTGTTGGGCTGGTAATATCTTTTCATTGCGCTTTCCATCGGCAGTTACGCCATCGAAAATAATACCGTCATCATAAACCGTTACACCTGCAGGAGCCGTTCCAGTTAATTTAACTGTACCGTTTGCTTTTACATTACCTGGATAGTAGTAAGAAATACCGCCATATTCTGCCGATCTACCTGGAAGTGTAGAAGCAAGAACCCCAGTATAAGTACCTGTAGAGTAAGTGCCATTGTAAATAGAACCACCAAAACTTGCATCAATTAAAACGCCTAAACTAATGCCTTTGTAACTGAAAGTATTATAAATTCCACCAATCCAATCTGGTGTATATTTACCTAAAACACGTTTAGTTGGATCGGTTTGTGGTGCACCTGTTGCGTTAACCACAATGTTTCCGCCAGCATCTCTTAAATAAGCATTTCCAAAAAGTGTACCATAAGGTTGTCCAACTGCTGCAATTACCTGGGCAGAATTCGTAGCAATTACATAATTTTGTAGTAAACCAGCTTTATCTAATTCGATAACCTTACTTCTGTTTGCAGCATAGTTTACATCAATATCCCAGGTAAATTGTTTTTTAATCGGGGTTAATCCCAGCTGAACTTCTATACCTTTATTATTAATTTTACCTGCGTTTAAGAGTTTCGATCGGAAACCCGTTGATGGACTTACATCGACACTTAAAATCTGATCGTAACTATTGGTATTGTATAAGCTTAAATCTAAACGAACTCTTTTATTAAATAATGTTGCCTCGGCACCAAGTTCTGTTGAAGTTGTCGTTTCAGGTTTTAAATCTGGATTTAAATCTGTTGCAGATGTGGTAAGCTGTGGGCTTGAGCCAAATGGTGCGCCAAAAACATAGGTGTTAACAGAACGATACGGATCTGCATCTTTACCAACCTTAGACCAACCACCACGGATTTTTGCATAATCTAGTACTTCGCTTTTAATATCCAACGCTTCTGTTAAAATAAAACTTCCATTAAAAGATGGATAGAAATAAGACCGATTTTGAGCTGGCAATGTCGAAGACCAATCGTTACGAGCCGTTATGTTGCCATATAAATAATTTCTAAAACCAATTTGTGCCGAAGCATAAACGCTATACGATTTAAGTTTACTGTAATTATTTGATGATATAAGTGGGTCTCTAGAATTGCTTAGCGAATATAAATTTGCTACTGCAAGTCTTGGTGCACTTTGGTCGTTTTGCTCTATGTAGCGGGAACGGATATTGCTCCCCGCTAAAGCTTCCAAGCTAAAATCGCTGTTTAATTGTTTGTTAAAATTTAAGGTTGCATCGGTATTATTTTCGCTAACGGTAAATGCACTTTCCGTGTAAGAACCGAATGGAGTTCCATTTGTACCATAGGCAATTTTTATCTTACGGCGGTCGTTGTAATAATCTGTACCAGAGCGGAAATTGAATTCTAATCCATCAATAATCTTGTAATTTAAACCCAAACTCCCGATAATACGTCCACGTTTTTGCGAAACCGTGTTTTCATAAGCTACCCAATATGGATTACTGTAATAACTGTTATTCCAATTAAATGTGTTGCCGTTTTCATCGCGATAGTTTTTTAACTGATTGATATCAACCTGGCGACCAAACCAGGTAAACTGTAACATGGTACTTGTAGACCTTGAACCACCAGTACCCGGAAGGTTATCAGAATTTAATTTACTGTAATTTGCATTAGCTGTAACACTGAGTTTTGGAGTTACCCTTAAAGTTGTATTTAGTGAAAACGTATTTTTATCCTGGCCAGAGTTTGGAATTATACCACCTTGCTGTAAATTGTTATAAGATAATCTGTAGTCAAATTTTTCAGAAGCATCAGCTATCGCGATACCATTACTTAATGAATATCCCGTCTGGAAGAAATCACGAACATTATCCGGATTTGCAACAAATGGAACTGCAACACCTTTAGAAAAAAACTGAGGAATCAATCTGCCGTCTAATTTCGGACCCCAACTTTCATCAACACCATCATTAATGCCACCACCTTTACCATCAACATAGCTAAATTTTCCTTCAGAGCCTTGTCCGAAAGCGTTTTGGTAAACAGGAAGCGTTAACAAGCTCTCTGCAACAATATTCGAATTAAGTGTTATACCTAAACCTTTTTTGTTTTTCCCGGTTTTGGTTTTAATGATAATTACACCAGCCGCAGCTCTAGAGCCGTACAATGCCGCTGCATTTGGCCCTTTCAATACACTTATGGATTCAATGTTATCTGCATTAATATCTGAAATTGTATTCGCATAATCTCTCGCACCGCCAGAATTTAACTGAGAGTTATCTACAGGAATTCCATCGACCACGAAAAGCGGCTGATTATTACCAGAAATTGATGTTTCGCCACGAATTACAATTCTTGATGAACCCATATCGCCCTGACTGTTAGTAACCCTTACCCCTGCAATTTTACCTGCAAGCGCATTTACCAGGTTAGCTTCTTTAGCTTCTGCCAAATCTTGCCCCTTAAGTTCCTGAACAGCATATCCTAAAGATTTCTTTTGTCTGGAAATACCTAAAGCAGTTACAACAACCTCATCTAAAGCATTTTCGCTAGATTGAAGCGTAATCGTTATTGGTCCTGCACTTTTATTTATTTGAACTTCTTGTGTTTTAAAGCCAATAAAAGATACAATTAACGTTCCTTTATCGGGAGCACTAATAGAAAATGCACCTTTTGCATCTGTGGCAACAACTTGTTTAGTTTCTTTAAGTAAAATTGAAGCGCCAGGAATACTTTCTCCATTAGCTTCTTTAACGGTTCCGGTAATAACAGTATTTTGCGCCAATAATTTCTGCCCTGTAAAAAGCAAAAATACAATCAACGGTAGTTTTAAATTTTTAAACATATTCTTTTAATTAATGATGAGTTATTGTGGTAATAATTGGACACAGCAATTCCAGTACAGCTAAAACTGTATTATCTGTGTTTTAAAAAAATTGAATTGATTAACTAAAAGCCTGCTAAAAGCTAAATAGCTTTAACAGGACTTACACATTCGGAAGAACCCGATGTGCTGAACTAAAGTGTGATTTTTGAATTTTCGCTCGTCTGTTTTTTTCATTTGAATGGATTTTAATTAATATTACTTATCAAAATAGCGGGCAAAAAAAAAGCACCTCATAAATCAGAAGTGCCCCACATATATTGATATGGTATATCGCAACTGACTTAACTACCCGACATTCTTGCCGGATGGAATTAGCACCATTTCCGTTTTAAAGGATGGTTGCTAAGGCTTCACAGGGCCATTCCCTCCGCCTTTCTTGATAAGTATTTTAAAATAACTGCCGCAAAGATATAATTAATAATATATACTCTATAGTTTTTATAGATATTTTTAAAAATATTTTTTCTTTGGGAATATGCACCTTATATTTGTCGACTAATTTAGTAGATAAAAACATCCCAATGCGCATAAAATCCCTTTACATACCTATTACAATAGCTTTAAGTATTCCTATACTTGGCTATTCACAAGTGCAAAACTCAGAATCTATCGTTCATGCAAGTACAAAATCTGATACAAAAGAGAAACATATTTCATTTGCTCCAAATGGTTATTGGCGAGGGATATTTAAAATTAAACCTGAGTTAGAAATTCCTTTTAATTTTGAGATAAAAGATAAAGAAGGTGTTAAAAAACTTTATTTCCGCAATGCTGAAGAAAGTTTTGAAGCTGGTGAAGTTAGGCAAACAGCAGATTCTATTTTTGTAAAAATAGACCAGTTTGATAATGAACTTGCATTCGGTATTAACGGCAACACGCTTAACGGCAATTTAAGAAAGCAAAACGGCTCTGGCAGAGCTACCCAAATTTCTGCTGAAAGAAAAGATTACCGCTTCGAGCCAAATGGCAAAGCTGCAGCTGCAGATTATTCTGGTAGTTATGATGTTGTTTTTAAATCACCGGATGGCAAAGAAGAAAAAACCGTTGGTTTGTTTAAGCAAAAAGGCAATAAAATTAGTGGCACTTTTTTACGCATAACCGGCGATTCTCGTTACCTAGAAGGAATTGTTGAAGGCAACGAATTTCAACTTTCTGGCTTTATTGGCTCCACTCCTTCTTATTACAAAGGAAAATTTGAATCTGATGGAAAATTAACTGGCGAAATTTTAAGTGCAAGAGGAAGTCAGCCGTTTACTGGTGTAAAAAATAATAATGCAGCGCTTCCCGATGCATATAAACTTACCTATTTAAAAGATGGTTATAAAACCTTAGATTTTTCTTTACCAGATGTAAACGGAAAGAAAATTTCATTGAAAGATGATAAGTATAAAAATAAAGTTGTGGTATTAACCATAACAGGGAGTTGGTGCCCAAATTGCATTGATGAGGCAACCTTTATTGCGCCCTGGCATAAGGAAAATAAAAAACGTGGTGTAGAAGTGATTGCTTTACATTATGAACGCCAAACCGATGCCGCTTATGTAAAAAAAGCACTAACTAATTTTAGAAATCGTTTTGGAATTGAATACGACCAGGTAATTGCTGGAAAAGCTGATAAACAAGCCGTTGCCGAATCACTACCTGCTTTAAATTCATTCTTATCTTTCCCAACAACTATTTTTATTGATAAAAATGGCGACGTTTCGAAGATTCATACAGGTTATAACGGCCCTGCAACTGGGAAATTTTACGATGAATTTGTTAAGGAGTTTAACAGCGAAATAGATGATCTGTTAAAAAAATAAAGTTATTCTCCATAATAGCCTTACTTTTTAAACAACTCGTCGTTGACGGTATAGCTTATTTATTTTGCCAATCTAATTCCTTCAATTATTGCCTTTTCAAAACTGACCCATTTTGCATAACCCTTATCATTCAAATGAACGCCATCATTAGTCAGCTCTTGTGGCAATTCTCCGTTATCATCTTTAAAATGGGCATGAAAATCAATAACCTTATAGTAGCCCTTACGCTCATTTTTTTTAATAATTGTGTTCACCAAAATGATATCGGCTTTCAAATACTGTCTTCTGATCGGTAAAATTGTCCGAACAAAGATTTTGGTGTCTGGCGAACCACGATGAATTTTTCTTGCAATTTTCAGTATATTCTTTGCTACATAAGCTGGCGAACTGACAGTTTTATCATAAACCAGCGCCGGATTATCCTCCAGATGATGCAGGCTGAATAGATCATTAATGCCGATTAGAATAAAAACAGCCTTAGGTTTGAAATAAATAATTTCACCTAAACGCTTCAATAAACCATCTGTAAGGTCTCCTGCAATTCCCCGGTTACGAATATGAGCTATCCCGAATTTACTCGTCCAGTCAGCTCCAGCCTCTGTGATGCTGTTGCCAAGAAATACAATCTCCCCAAATCTTAAAGGTTCTGCTTTGAATGCCAGAATTCTTTTTGGGTAGTACCGCTGAGTCCAATTGTTATGGTAACGAGATACAATTTCTCCTTTTGGATATATTTTTTCAGTCTCCGCATTCAGTGTATCCTTAACCTGCCCAAAACCTTTGCAGCTCATAAGTATAATGACTAAACTAATATATATACCCTTCATAATTTATTGCAAATATTTGAAATTAGTGGTGATTACTAAATCTTTCTCATTATTAAAAAAAAGGTAGAACTTTAATATCATCTTTTAAAATTTACCAGAATTTAATGAAATTTAACCTTGCTGAAAATTGTCAGATAATTAAAATTATTGAAGCATATATTATTGAATTTTCACCCCTTTCCAAAATGCAATGTAATCTTTTATCTCTTTTGCAGCATCTTTTGGATTTGGGTAGCACCAGGCAGCATCCTCATTTTTTTGACCATCCACTAATAATGTATAGTAAGATGCCTGCCCTTTCCAATGGCATGTGGTGTGTTTGTCTGACTCTTGAAAATACTGTTTATTTAGGGACGATGCTGGAAAATAATGATTGTTTTCAATTAAAATTGTTTCATTACTTTCTGCTAAAGTTTGATTGTTCCAAATTGCTTTCATAATTATAATTCTTTTTAAAGCTAACCGTTAAACTTGTAATTTGTTTTGGTGGTTATTGCCAGCACATTTCATTAGACACCATTTATAGATTGGATGCCAATCAGCATTTACAATGAGAACAAATAGTAAAAATTAATGTTCTATGCCATTTACTAAAATAAAGAATGGAGTACCATCCTAAATCGTCTTTCCTAAAACCAAATTTTAATGGCCTTCGATTCTATTAAGGCGACTAACAATGGCATCAAATAATTCTAAAAAGCCCCCCCATTTTATTTCTGCTTTGTATTGACCTAGCTCAAAAAGTATTTTAATTAAGAAAGATGCTTTGATAAATCTTCCACTCTTTCGCAGCCAACCTGATCCATTACTTGTTTAAGCTGTGTTTTCAACATTCCGATAGTATGCTCACCGCCTTCACTTCCTAAAGCGCCAACGCCATACATAAAAGTTCTACCTAAAAAAGTAAAATCAGCGCCTGCAGCTAAACTACGGGCAACATCAGGACCAGAACGAATTCCGCTATCCATCATTACCGTTAGTTTATCTTTATATTTTGGTGCAATTTGAATTAAAGGTTTTATCGAAGATTGCCCTGCATCAAGTTGTCTTCCGCCATGATTTGATACAATAATTCCATCCAAACCTAAATTTACAGCCAGTTGCGCATCTTCATCAGTTGCAACACCTTTTAAAACCAATTTGCCTTTCCATTTATCGCGAATTGCAGAAATTCTGTCTGCATTTAATCTACCAGAAAAAGTTTTGTTCATATAAAGACCAAGCTGTTTCATATTTAAACCTTTTGGCATGTAAGGTTTCATGGTCTCGAAAGCAGGTTGACCATGAAATAGAGTTCTAAGTGCCCACTCTGGTCTGCCCATAATTTGCAGCATATTTCTTACCGACATTTTTGGCGGCATCGCCAAACCATTACGAATATCCCGCGGACGGAAACCAAAACTCGGTACATCAGCAAGAATTACTAACACCTTACAACCAGCAGCTTCGGCACGGTCGATGATATCATCTTTAATTACACTTTCTGCCGGATGATACAATTGATACCAGGCATTGCCTTCGGTAATTTCCATTATTCTTTCTATTGATGAAGTACTTACAGTACTCAAAATAAAAGGAATATTATGTTGAAAAGCAGCTTTAGCTAAAATCTCGGGTGCATTTGGCCAAATTAAACCTTGTAAACCTACTGGCGCAATACCAAATGGCGCATCGTAAGTATGCCCGAAAAGACTGGTTTTTAAAGACGCTTCCTTAAAATCTCTAATGTAAAATGGCAGAAGTTCTAGAGCCCTGATGTCTTCGGTATTGCGAAAAAGGTTTACATCTTCATTACATCCACCGTCCAAGTATTCGAAAGCAAATCTTGGTATTTTTGATTTAGCTTTATTTCTTAAATCATCTATTGATGGATAGTCAGAATTATATTTCCAGCTCATTGTATTATATTTTTAGAATTGCAGACTGCGTTGTATAGCAGAATAATATTTTAATTGAATGATATCACTTGGCGGTGGATTTGGATTCCAGGCATCGTGGATTGCCAATGCTGTACCAATTGCAGTTGCCTGTGAAACAGATGAAGCGTAAACTTCAATATCAGGTATTGAAGTTGCCAGCAAATGCATGTAAATCGCATTTTTACCAAAACCACCATCAACAAATATTCGTTTTACACCTTGATTTAAAACCAGTTTTAAGGAATAAATCTGTTGTTTTACTAAATCGAAAATTAGCTGATGATAAGCCTCTTCTGCGGTTTGAAAAATACTTAAATCTCTTTCGGTAAAAGCAGACTTCTCTGAGAATTCAGTTTGCAGAATTTGATTTTCAGGGATTTTATTCGCCAATTTCAAAATCATCCCCGGATTAAACTGCAGATGTTTAAACAAATATGCAGCCCGATCAAAATGTTCGGCAATGCGTTTAAGTTGAACTTCGTGCTCATATCCTGCAAAAATTCTCGAAGCTTTTACCGCTTTCCCTTTAAAATGCATATAACAAAGACAATCTTGCTTTAGTTCATCTTCAGTTAAAACATCTTGATTAAAAGGGTTTAAACTAATACACCAGGTTCCGGTAGAAAGCAAAATAAATGGAACTGAGAAATTGGCTAAATAAGGAATTAAAGCCGCCGAACTATCATGTAAACCAACACCAACCTCAAAATTTTTACCTTCAAATTTGGTTTCTATTACAGAATCAGCTGGCGTAAATGTTCCAAATTTCTCTTGTAATCCTTCCGCCAAAACCCAATCGTGATATTCGTTTTTACCGAAATTCCAAAGTTGCGTATGGCAACCGATACTCGTTATATCTGCAACAGCTTTGCCAGAAATTAAATAACTTAAATATTGAGGCAAGTGCAATGCATATTTTACTTTAGCAAAAATTTCAGGCTTTTCTTTTTTAAGGCGATACAATTGCATTCCCGAATTAAGGCTACCCAAAATTGGCGATGCTGTTTCTAACGAAATTTTGGCTTCCCCTCCGTATTTTGCATAAAACTCGACTTTTAAAGCTTCAGGATATTCCTTTAAATAATTATAAAGTGGCGTTAACGGTTCTCCTTTTTCATCAAGATAAACAAAACTTGCGCCATAAGTAGAAAAGTTAACGGCCTTAATATCGTATTCCTTTAACTGTAAAACCTGATGTAAAGAATCGAAAACAGATGAACGCAGACTTTCGAGATTTTCACAAACTTCACCATCTTCATCTTTTGTTTCTACAAAACGAGCCGAACGCTCATAAACGATGTTGTAATTTTCATCAATTAGAAACAATTTTTTGTTCGTTTTACCTACATCAAATATTGCTGCAACGGTTTTTGGCATCTTATTTTCCCCTATAATCCTGTTGCAACTGTTCCTAAACCACGATATTTAACCAAATTTTGGCGAACGTTAAGCTCTCTGTACAAACCAATTGGCGATAAAGATGCACCAGCTCTTAATCTTGCTTCAGCAACTAACGCTCTTAAATCGCTACGGAAAGTGTTTTGAAGAATTTCTTGTGCCGAAGCAACATCGTTATTATCCTGAGCTGCATTTAAAGCTTTTCTATCAACTAATAAAGCTTGTGTGTAAGCAATCATAATCGCTTCTACTGACTGTAATAAATCTTCTAATGGGTCTTTCACATTGTGTGAAGCATCTATCATCCAACCTAAATCTTTTGCATGGTTCATGCCTTTAGCATCCATACCTTCAACCAGCTCGTTAAAAATTAAGAACAATTGATAAGGTTTGATACTTCCAGCTGTTAAATCATCATCACCATATTTAGAATCGTTAAAGTGGAAACCACCCAATTTACCTTCCATTAATAGTAGAGCAACAATTTGTTCGATATTTGCATTTGGTAAATGGTGACCTAAATCTACCAGCGTATAAGCTTTTTTACCCAATTTGCTTGCATAAAGTAACGATTGACCCCAATCTCCCACTGTTGTCGAATAAAAATTTGGTTCGAAAGCTTTATACTCAACAAACATTTTCCAGTCTTCGGGCAAAGCCGAATAAATTTCTTGCAAACTCTCTAAAGTATTTTCAAAAGCCTTACGAAAATTTAACTGTCCCGGAAAGCAAGAACCATCTGCAAGCCAAACCGTTAAAGCATTTGAACCTAAAGCAACACCTTGTTTAATAACTTCGATATTATGTTCAATTGCTTGTTTACGAATGGCTTTGTTTACATTTTGAAGTGAGCCAAACTTATAACTATGTGCCGAACCTGCCTGGTCTTGAAAAGTATTCGAGTTCATGGCATCAAACGTTAAACCATAGCTACTTGCCAGGCTTTTTAAAGCTTCTGCATTTGTTGGGATATCCCAAGGAATGTGTAACGAAATTGCACCACTTGCACCGTTTAAAGCATGAAGTAAACCTACATCTTCAATTTTCTCTTCAATGGTTCGAGGCTCGCCACCTGTAATAGCAAAACGGCCGAAACGCGTTCCGCCAGTACCTAAAGCCCAACTTGGAATGGCAATTTGGAAATCGACAAGTTTTTGAATTATGCTTTCTAAATCAACGTGCGACCACTCTTCTTTTAAAAAATTAAGCTTACGCTGATGCGAAGTTGAAAGGGAATCGTTGTATTTTTCTATCTGGTTCTGCTCGATATTCATTAGTATTCGGTTAAAACAATTTGTATAAATACAAATTGCAGTTAGGTAATCTATTCTTTTTGTTTTGAAAGTTATTTCGGCCCGCAATGAGCAGCGGGCCGCTGAAACAACTTACTAAAACTACTTTTAAAATTTTAATATTTCCGTCTGTGAGGACACAGACCGAGGGAATTATATCTACCATGGTCTGTGTGACAGACCATCTATGACCTAAAAATTTTATCTTGCAAATGCCATTGCAACCCCGCCATCTACATTTAACATATTTCCTGTCGATTTACTTAGCAAGCCGCCAACAAAAGCAAAACATGCATTCGCAATATCATCAGGTAAAATAATTTGATTTAATAAAGTACGTTTTGCATAATATGCAGGCAATTCCGCAACTGTAATGCCATAGGCTTTTGCTCTACCTTCGGCCCATCCACCAGCCCAAATGTTACTATCGCTAATAACGGCATCTGGATTTACAACATTTACACGAATATTATCAGCACCCAATTCCGCTGCATTTAATCTGCTCAAATGAAGTTGAGCAGCTTTTGCACTCCCATAACCAGCGTTATTTGGTCCGCTTACTAATGCATTCTTGCTTACAATATTAATGATATCGCCACCAATATTTTGCTTTTGCATCGTATTTGTTGCAGCCTGAGTGATAAAAAACTGACCTTTAACCAAAACATCGTATAACAAATCCCAGTCTTTCTCGGTATGGTCGCCAATTGTTTTTGAAATTGATAAACCTGCGTTATTCACAATAATATCAACACCACCAAAAGCCAATGCAGCAGCATCAAAAGCGCCATTAATGTCTTCCTGACTGGTTACATCTAAAATTGCAGTGCTGTAAGAATCTTTGCCAAACTGTGCTTTAAATTCTTCCCCGGCTGCTTCTAAACGTTCTGCGTTCATATCATTTAAGATTACAACGCCACCTTCGGCAACAAACTTTTTAGCAATTGCTTTCCCAATTCCACCAGCACTACCCGTAATTAATGCAATTTTACCAGTTAAAGGTTTTGGTTTTGGCATACGTTGCAATTTTGCTTCTTCCAACAACCAATATTCGATATTAAAAGCTTCCTGATGTGGCAATGAAGTGTATTCAGAAACTGCTTCAGCACCTTTCATTACGTTAATTGCATTGATATAGAATTCTGCTGCAACCCTCGCCGTTTGTTTATCCTTAGAAAAAGTAAACATTCCAATACCTGGATATAAAATTACAACAGGATTTGTATCGCGAATTGCCGGACTATTCGAATGTTTACAGGTTTCATAATATTCTGTATACATTTTACGATAAGCCTCGAAAGCAGGTTCTAAAGTTTCTTTTAATGCTTTTATGTCCGATAAATCGGCATCAGCCGCTAGAGTTAAAACCAACGGGCTAATTTTTGTTCTCAAAAAGTGATCAGGACAGCTTGTTCCCATTGGCGCAAGGCGAGCCAAATCATTTGAGTTTATAAATTCTAAAACACGAGCATCATCAGTAAAATGACCAATCATGTGTTGTTTTGAAGAACATAAGCCACGTAAAACAGGCGCTAAAGTTGCAGCTTGTTTTTTACGTTTATCAGCTTCTGCACTTGCTAATTTTTGTCCGCCGAAAACTGGTCCCTTTTTTCCATAGTTTTCTTCAAGATATGCTGAGCAAATCTCAATTACATCTAAAGTATTAACATAACTTTCGTAAGCGGTATTTCCCCAGGTAAATAAACCGTGAGAGCCTAACATTATACCACGAATACCTGGATTTTCATCCAAACATTTCTTTAGCGTTAATCCCAATTCGAAACCTGGTTTTTTCCATTCTACCCAACCAATTGTACCACCAAATAACTCTTCAGTTATCTTTTTACCATCTTTAGCAGCTGCAATTGCAATAGCGGCATCAGGATGTAAATGATCGATATGTGCGAATGGTAAAAATCCGTGTAATGGCGTATCAATTGATGGCGCTTTAGAGCTTAAATCGAAAATACAGTGATTAAATAATTCAACCATTTCATCTTCATGCTCTACACCACGGTAAATATTTTTCAAGCTACGCAATCTGTCTACATAAAGAGCGGCTAATCCGCTTTTCTTCAATGTACCTAAATCGCCTCCGGAACCTTTAACCCACATAACTTCAGTTTCTGAACCTGTAAGTGGGTCTTTTTCTAATACCTTGCATGATGTATTTCCACCACCGTAATTGGTTAAACGTAAATCGGCACCTAATAAATTAGAACGATAAATTAACAATGCAACTTCATCGCCAGCTAATTTTGCAGCCTCTTCTTCATCCCATAAGTAGCTTACGTACTTATAATTTGTTTCTTTAATAGACATCTATATTAATATTTTACTTTTTTAAAATTTATTTAATTGAATTGCCATATCCAACGATAAGAACAGATACGATTATGGTTAAAATACCGGTTAAAATGGTGTACATTGTTTTTTTAGATACGCCTTTCCACTCTTTTAAAATTAAGCCCCAAACATTTGCAATTAAGATAATGAAGGCCATGTGCAAAATCCACGAACTTGCGCCATTACCCATTTTACTTTCGCCCATACCATAAAAGAAAAACTGAAGAAACCAGGTTGTACCTGCAAGTGCAGAAAATATGTAGTTTTTTAATAACGGTGTGCTCTTGTTTGTATAATCACCAAAGGTTTTGTTGCGAGCATTAAGTATCATACACCAGATAAAGTTGGTTGATAAACCGCCCCAAAGTACAATTACATAGGTAACATTATTAGAGAATAGAAAATTTCCAGCTTCTGATGGATTTGCTGCTTTCCAAATTGCATTTGCAGCATCAGCCATTGGTTTTCCGGCTTCTATACCGAAGTTAAAGCAAGCACTTAATACACCAGATACGATGCCAACAAATAAACCTAAACCAAATTTAAATTCGGTTTTTACTTCCATTCCATGTGGGTCAGTAACATCGGCTTTGATTTCCTTTTCTTTCATCATTCCAGCTTTTCCACAGATTACGATACCTAATACACAGACCAGTAGCCCCAGCAAAACCATTCTACCCCAATCGGTATGAATAAACATGCTAAAAGTATCTTTGCCCGCTTGTGGGAAAAAATCGAAATAAATAGAAGGTAAAATAGAGCCTAAAACCATGCAAAGTCCAAGGATAATGCTGCTTCCAAGTGATACACCCAGATAACGAACACCTAAACCATAAGTTAAACCGCCAATACCCCAAAGCACACCGAAGAAATAGGTAAGCATTAAGATTTTGCCATCTGTACCTGAAATAATATCGGTAAAGTTTGGTATGGTTAAAAACGCAGCCAACGGAGGAACGATTAACCAAGAAAATACGCCACCAACAATCCAGTAGCTTTCCCAAGCCCAACCTTTAACCTTTTTATAAGGGATGTAGAAACTTCCGGAGGCAAAACCACCGATGAAATGAAATATTACGCCTAAAATTGCTTGCATTATTACTGGTTTTATATTTGGTTTTCGAAAGTATCAATTGATTCAAACTTAACTGTTATGTACTGTCATGCTAATAAGAAATGTGTTTACTATATTTGAGAAATTTAAGTTCTAAAAGTGAAATCTGAAGATTTAATAAGCCACATAACTATTGACGAATATTCTGCAACGCCAAAATATAAGCAGCTTGTTAACGCAATTCTATATGCTATAGAAACCGGAAAGATTAAAAAAGGTAACATGCTGCCCTCTATTAATGAACTTAGTTTTGTTTTAGAAATATCGAGAGATACAGCTGAGAAAGGTTACCGCAGATTAAGAAGGCTAAATGTTATCGAATCAATCCCAGGCAAAGGCTATTTTGTAACCAACACCGATTTTTCTCGGAAACTAAAAATATGTTTGCTGTTCAACAAACTTAGTACGCATAAAAAAATTATTTACGATTCATTTACAAAAGCTATTGGCGAGCAAGCTGCAATTGACCTGTACATTTACAACAACGATTTTTCACTTTTCAAAAACCTGCTGAATAGCAAAAAAGACGACTATACACATTATGTAATCATTCCACATTTTAATGAAGGTGATGAAAAAGCACATGATATAATTAATGCTATCCCAAGAGAGAAGTTAGTCATTTTAGATAAACTCTTACCAGGAATATCTGGCGATTATGCCGCTGTTTACGAGAATTTTGCTCAAGATATCTACAGTGCACTTGAGCAAGCCCTTACCCCACTTTCTAAATACAATACCTTAAAAATTATTTTCCCAAAAACCAGTTATTTTCCAAAGGAAATATTAGATGGTTTTTATCGTTTCTGCCAGCAATATGCCTTTAATCATAAGGTTGTAGATAATATTATTGTAGAAGAGATTAGCAAAGGCGAAGTTTACATTAGCCTAATGGAAGATGATTTAGTTACACTAATAGAAAGGCTGCTCATGCTCGAAATGAAAGTTGGAACAGATGTTGGCGTAATCTCTTACAATGAAATACCTTTAAAGCGAATTATTTTAGACGGTATAACCACAATTTCTACAGATTTTGCAATGCTGGGTACAGAAGCTGCAAATTGTATTTTAAATAATATAGTTGAAAAGGTTCATGTGCCTTTCTATTTAAATCTGAGAAAATCACTTTAGAATTTTTAAATAACAACTTACACTAATCTGCAATTTTTTTCCTTTTTAATATGCGTTGAATTCATGTTCCATATTAAATTATTGCGACTAGCATTCGACTGAAAAAGTCTCCCAAAAAAATCAATAGCTATCTATAAATAACACCCTTAACTATTGTTGAAAAGAATAAACGTTAAAAACACGATAAAAATTTTTTAATTCAAATAAATAAACGTTAATTAGACATTTATTTATTGTTATGAGCACAGCAAACTATGTAATTGGTGTAGATTACGGGACGGATTCTGTTCGGTCCGTTTTAGTAGATACCGCAAATGGAAAGGAAATTTCAGCTTCTGTTTTTCTTTACCCCCGATGGCAGAAAGGTTTATACTGTAAACCATCCCTTAACCAATTCAGACAACATCCTTTAGATTATGTAGAAGGTTTAACCCACACCATAAAAGACTGCATAGCTAAAGCAGGCGGAGATTCAATCGCACCTTTTATCAAAGGAATTTCAGTTGATACTACAGGTTCTAGTCCTGTTGCTGTTGATGAAACTGGCACACCACTTGCATTAAATGCAGATTTTGCTGAAAATCCGAATGCAATGTTTGTACTATGGAAAGACCATACGGCCGTAAAAGAAGCTGCAGAAATTAACAAGCATGCAGAAAAATTTGAAGTTAATTACCTAAAATATGTTGGCGGAATATATTCATCAGAATGGTTTTGGTCTAAACTACTTCACATATTAAGAGTTGATGTAAAGGTTAGAAAAAATACCGTTTCTTGGGTAGAACATTGCGATTGGATTCCTTTCTTACTTTCGGGTAAAACCGATGTTAAAGAAATGAAACGCAGTCGTTGCGCTGCCGGACACAAGGCTTTATGGGCAGAGGAATTTGATGGATTACCTCCGGAAGAATTTTTCAAAACGCTGGATCCATTACTAACTGGATATAGAGATTTATTATTTAAAGATACTTACACATCTGATGTTTCTGCCGGAAACCTAAGTGCAGAATGGGCAGAAAAACTTGGTCTTAGCACTGATGTAGTTATTGGTGTTGGCGCTTTCGATGCACACATGGGTGCTGTTGGTGGCCAGATTGAACCCTATTTCTTAAGTAAAGTTATGGGCACAAGTACCTGCGATATTTTAGTTGCACCAAATAAGGATATGGAAGGTAAACTGATTAATGGCATCTGCGGACAAGTAGATGGCTCAGTAATTCCGGGAATGGCAGGCTTAGAAGCTGGTCAATCTGCTTTTGGAGATGCTTACGCATGGTTTAAAAAATTAATAAGCTGGCCACTTGATAGTTTATTATCAGAATCTACACTAATTGATGAAGCAACAGCAATTGCTTTGAGAGAAGAGTTAGAGCATAAAATTATTGCCAATCTAAGTAAACAAGCTTCGGAGTTACCAGACGATGACTACCCAGAATTAGCCGTTGATTGGCTTAATGGCAGAAGAACTCCAGATGCAAATCAGGAATTAAAAGGTGCAATTACAGGCTTAGGATTAGGTACAGATGCACCTAGATTTTTCAGAGCTATAGCTGCTTCAACATGTTTTGGAGCAAAAGCAATTGTAGATAGATTTAAAGAACAGGGTGTTCCTGTTAAAGGTATAATCGGAATTGGTGGTGTGGCTAAAAAATCGGCTTATATAATGCAAATGATGGCAGATGTTTTAGAAATGCCGATTCGCATTCACCGTTTTGAACACACATGCGCTTTAGGTGCAGCCATGTTTGCAGCCGTTGTTGCAGGTATTTACCCTGATGTGGAAACTGCAATGAAAGCTATGGGAACTGGTTTCGAAAAAGAATACAAACCGAATATTAAGAAACAAAAACTTTATCGTCAGCATTACCAGCAATATTTAAGCTTGGGCAGATATTTAGAAAAGTTTAATAAAAAAGATGTAAAACCTTATTTATCATGAGCAACTATCTGGATATAAAAGAACAGGCTTATGCCGCAAATATGCAATTGCCAAAGTTAGGATTAGTGCTTTTCACTTTTGGTAATGTTAGTGCTGCTGATAGACAAAAAGGTGTTTTTGCAATTAAACCTAGTGGTGTTCCTTATGATGAACTAACGGTTGATAGCATGGTGATTGTAGATTTTGAGGGTAATACTGTTGAAGGAAATTTACGTCCATCATCTGACACAAAAACACACGCTATACTTTACAAACACTGGGAAGAAATTGGTGGAATTGTACATACGCATTCTACTTACGGAACGGCTTGGGCGCAGGCTCAAAGAGCTATTCCAATTTTTGGCACTACCCATGGCGACCATTTAACGGTTGATATTCCTTGTGCACCGCCAATGGATGATGAAATGATTAAAGGAAATTATGAGTATGAAACCGGTTTTCAAATAATGAATCATTTCGAAAGTCTTGGTTTGAGCCATACAGAAGTTGAAATGATTTTAGTTGGTAACCACGCTCCTTTTACTTGGGGAAAAACTGCTGATAAAGCGGTTTACAATAGTGCTGTACTAGAGGCTGTTGCGCAAATGGCTTTGTTAACCGAGCAGATTAATGCAAATGCACCACGATTAAAGGATTCATTAATTAAAAAGCATTATGAGCGAAAACATGGCGCTGATGCTTATTATGGACAGAAATAGTTTTATAACAACTTATGGCTGTGAAGAGATAGCGGTCTGTGAGGACACAGATCATGGCGTATAAAGTACAAACATTTTAACTCCTCGGTATGTGTCCTCACAGAACGAAATGATTAAATGGAATAATGGTCTGTGAGGACGCAGACCATGGATTAGATTACAAAAACAGAAAGGTTTACATAAGTAAAATAAACCTGACTGGAGTGAGCACGAATCCCGATTTTTTCGGGAGAGTAAAACGGAAAGCAGGACTATCGAAACCGATAAAATACCGAAGCCTGCTTTCAAATAATAAAAAAAGATTCTAACTAAAAATATAAGAGCAATGATTGATTTAAAAAAATTACAGGTTTGGTTTATAACTGGTACGCAAGATTTATATGGCGAAGAAACCTTAAAACAAGTTGCAATACATGCAGAACAGGTTGCTAAATCGTTAAATAGCAACCGAAAAATTTCAGTTTCGGTTGTTTTTAAACCAATTGTAAAAAATACCGATGAGATTTTTGAAACTTTACAAAGTGCCAATACCGATGAAAACTGTATTGGTGTTGTAACCTGGATGCATACTTTCTCTCCTGCCAAAATGTGGATTAGAGGTTTAAATATTTTACAAAAACCATTGCTTCACTTGCACACGCAATTCAATCGCGACATTCCTTGGAACACTATCGATATGGATTTCATGAACCTAAACCAAAGTGCGCATGGCGACAGGGAATTTGGATTCATTGTTTCGCGTATGCGTAAAGATAGAAAAGTGGTTGTTGGCCATTGGGAAGATGAAGAAGTTTCTTCTCAAATTGATACCTGGTGTAGAGCTGCAGCTGGGTGGCATGATTGGCAAGGTGCAAAATTTGCTCGTTTTGGTGATAATATGCGCTATGTTGCCGTAACAGATGGTGATAAAGTTGAGGCTGAAATGAAATTTGGTTTCTCCGTAAATACTTATGGAATTGGCGATTTAGTAGCTGTAATTAATGCGGTGAGCGAGGATTCTATTAAAACTTTGGTAAAAGAATACGAAGAAACGTATGAAATGGCAGATGATTTAAAAACTGGTGGTGCAAGACATTCATCGGTTTATGAAGCAGCAAAAATTGAGTTGGGATTAAGAAAATTCTTAGAAGACGGAAACTTCAAAGGTTTCTCTGATACTTTTGAAGATTTACATGGCATGATTCAGTTGCCAGGAATTGCAGCACAACGCTTAATGGCCGATGGTTACGGTTTCGCGGGTGAAGGCGACTGGAAAACCGCAGCTTTGGTGCGTGCTTGTAAAGTTATGGGTTCGGGCTTAGCTGGCGGAAATGCTTTTATGGAAGATTATACTTATCATTTCGATCCGGCAAATTCTATGGTTTTAGGTTCGCACATGTTAGAGGTTGATGCTTCTTTAGCAAAAGGGAAAGCAAGTTTAGAAGTCCATCCGTTAGGTATTGGCGGCAAAGCAGATCCTGCTCGTTTAGTTTTTAATGTTGCTGGTGGCGATGCATTAAATGCATCTTTAATCGATATGGGTAATCGTTTCCGTTTGTTGGTTAACGAAGTTAAAGCGGTAGAAGCAGAACATGATTTACCAAATTTACCAGTTGCCCGTGTACTTTGGAAACCACTTCCTGATATGAAAACCGGATGTGCAGCATGGATTTATGCAGGTGGCGCACACCACACGGCCTACAGTCAGAATTTAACAACCGAACATTTATCCGATTTTGCAAATATTGCAGGTTTGGAGTATGTTAACATCGGCGCTGAAACAAAAATTAATCAATTCAGAAATGAACTACACTGGAATGAAGTTTTCTATAAATAATCACTATAACCAAATTAAAACCAAATTATGAATAGTTTTTCTACGGTAGATTACGCCGTTTTTATCTTTTACTTTATCCTAATTTCTGCTTACGGATTTTGGATTTACAGTAAAAAGAAAAATAAAGGTACATCAGGAAGTCACGACTTCTTTCTTGCCGAAGGCTCTTTAACCTGGTGGGCAATTGGCGCATCGCTTATCGCATCGAACATTTCTGCCGAGCAATTTATTGGCATGAGTGGTCAGGGTTTCCAGGTGGGTATGGCTGTTGCAGCCTATGAATGGGTAGCAGCTATTGCCTTAATTATTGTTGCTGTTTGGTTTATCCCGGTTTACCTGAAGAATAAAATCTTTACCATGCCTCAGTTTTTACAAACGAGGTACAATGAAACGGTAAGTTTAATAATGGCTATTTTCTGGTTGTTCTTATACATTTTCGTTAATCTAACCTCGATTCTTTATCTGGGTTCAATTGCTATTAGTAGCATGATAGACCCTGCGTATTTTAAATACATAGTTATCGGCTTAGCTGCATTTTCGTTAGTTATTACTCTTGGGGGGATGAAAGTAATTGGTTTTACCGACGTGATTCAGGTTATCGTATTAATTGCTGGCGGTTTAGTTACAACTTACATCGCTTTAACTATGGTGAGTGACCACTTTGGCTTAGGTAAAGACGCCATTGCTGGTTTTAAAATGCTAATGAAAGATTCGCCAGACCATTTTAAAATGATTTTAGATAAGCCGAATGCTAATTCATCTCAAGAGTATATTAACAAATACTTGGCTTTACCAGGTATCGCGATGTATTTTGCAGGCCAATGGATTGTGAATTTGAACTATTGGGGTTGCAACCAATACATTACACAAAGAGCGCTTGGTGCTGATTTAAAAACAGCAAGAACAGGTATTTTATTTGCAGGTTTCTTAAAACTAGGTATGCCAATTATTGTGATGTTACCTGGTATCGCTGCCTATGTTTTGCACAGAAATGGTGCTCTGCAACATGAAATGGCTCCAGATGGTAAAGTAATCGCAGATAATGCTTATTCGGCGGTATTAACATTTTTGCCTAACGGATTAAAGGGTTTATCGTTAGCCGCATTAACAGCAGCAATTGTAGCATCTTTGGCAGGTAAAGCAAATAGTATTTCTACAATTTGGACATTAGATATCTACAAAAAATACATTAATAAAAACGCAGACGATAAAAAATTAGTTGTTGTAGGTCGCTTAAGTATTTTAGTAGCAATTGTAATGTCGGTAATTTTAACCTGGGATGATTTACTGGGCATTGGTGGTGAGGGCGGATTTACCTTTATCCAGAAATATACTGGTTTTATCAGTCCAGGCGTATTTGCAATGTTCCTTTTGGGGATGTTTTGGAAACGTACAACAGGCACCGCAGCAATTGCAGGTTTAGTAACCGGATTTTTGCTTTCAGTCGTTTTCAATAATTATGCACCAATTTGGTTTGGTCACGAGAACTTCTTATACACAGCATACTTAAACAAGGATGGTATTTATGAAATTCCATTCTTAATATGTATGGGTTTATCATTCTTATTTACCATGATAGTAATGGTTGGACTAAGTTTATTAGGACCTAAAGTAAACCCTAAGGCATTCGAGTTAGATAAATCGATGTTTAAAGTTGCGCCATCTACACTAGTATTGATTGTAGTAACATTACTTTTAATTACACTTATTTATGTGAAATTCTGGTAAAGCAGATTCATTACAAAAACGAAAAAGGGCAATTTTCTTCAAGAGAATTGCCCTTTTTCAGTTATAACATATGATTAGCATTTGGGCGTTTTAACACGCTGTCCGCTATATGCCCGATGAAAAATCGGGCGATGCCGCTCCCATCGTTAACGCACCCAAAGTATAAAAACCTATCGTTTTAAAAGTAGATTATAGCATTAAGATTCCCAACTACGCAAGAATGACGATAGCTAAAAACACTAGTCTTCCATCCTTACCATCGCCTTAATCACCCCATTTTTCGGGTCTAACCAGCTTTCGAAATTAGCTGCAACTTCATCAAATTTAACTTGATGGGTAATATAAGTTGTCGGTTTTACCAAACCTGCTTTCATAGATCTTATAACATGTTCAAAATCTTCGATATTGGCATTTCTGCTGCTCATTAGTGTCGACTCTCTTTTATGAAACTCAGGGTGATTGAAAATCAAATCGCCTTTTTGTAAGCCAATAAGCACAAACCTTGCACCATGTGCCATATAATTAATTGCGTTGTTAATGGCTTTTTGATTTCCCGTAGCGTCTATTACAACTGTCGGCATATCGCCATTGGTAATTTTGCTCAGTTGTTCTATAACATCTGAAGAAAGCGCATTAATAGTATGCGCCACCCCAAGTTTTTCTTTACAAAAAGCTAAGCGATCATCATTAATATCTAAAGCAATTACATTTCCACCAGCAATACGGGCAAATTCCATGGTACCTAAACCAATCGGACCAGCACCAATTACCAATACAAATTCTCCTTGCTGAATATCTGCTCTTCGAACGCCGTGGGCACCGATAGCCAAGGGTTCAACTAATGCTAGTTCATCGTAACTCAACCCTTCGCCATGCAAAAGTGTTCTTGATGGAACTTGCAAATATTCTCTCATTCCACCATCTACATGAACGCCACAAACCTGCATTTTTACACAGCAGTTTGGCTTATTCATGCGGCAGACAATACATTCCCCGCAGTTGAAATACGGGATAAAGGTTACCGCTTCTCCTATTTTAAAACCATCGGCTCCATCCGCCTCTGTCAATTCGCCAGAAAGCTCATGACCTAAAACACGAGGATAATTGAAGAATGGTTGCGTTCCCTCGAAAGCATGCAAATCGGTTCCGCAGATTCCAATTCGTTTAATTTTTATAATGGCATGGTCTTTTTTAAGTTCAGGTTTTTCAGTTTCTGAATATTCAAAAGTTCCAGGGGTCGTACAGGTTAAGGTTTTCATTTATTGGATAATTGTAATATTGATTAATTGCTAAATTGTTCTTTTAATAGCAAAGTTCTAAAAACTATGAACTGAAAATTGCTAACTGTAAACTGATTAAGCATTCGCTAAAGCTCTATCTAAATGAACATAACCTCCATCAACATGAATAATTTGCCCAGTGGTATGGCTTGATTTAACCGACATTAAAAAGGCTGACATGTTTGCAATCTCTTCGGCAGTTGTCATTCTGTTTTCTAAAGGAATTTTAGCAGTAATTTCATCTAGTTTAGCTTGCGCATCTGGCAAAGTTTCAATCCAGGTCTCGTAAGCTGGCGTCCAACATTCGGCAACCACAACCGCGTTTACACGAATTCCATATTTCAATAATTCCACAGCCCATTCGCGTGTTAAAGCATTTCTTGCACCATTTGCTGCAGCGTAAGCAGACGTATTTCCTTGTCCGGTTTCAGCGGTTTTGGAAGTGATATTTACGATTGCTCCTTTGCTTTTGATTAACTCCGGCAAGGCGTGATGCGCCATCAAATAGTAGTGAACTACATTTTTATGCAATGAGGCCATAAAATCTTCGTAGTTACCGCTTTCTAAACCAACACCATCATTTCCTCCGGCATTATTTAGTCGAGCCTTAAAAAGCCCATTTTAGATTAAATATTTTTTGAATTTGAATTTTTGAACTATTTATCACCGCAAGCAATTTATTGGTCATCAATATTAGG